>JBDRPR010000533.1:0-4319 GCA_043826845.1 Bacteroidota bacterium | reverse complement strand
ATAAATAATTTAAATTGAGGACAACTATCATAGACGCCCACCCTCTCCCTCGCACATGCATCACAGGCAATGTCATTCCGAATGGACGTAGTGAAATGAGTAATCTTAAAAAATGTAAATATGTTATTTTGCGTAACATCAGTTATTATTTAGTTCTCCATTTTAAAATTGATCAAATTTAATATCTTTGGTCTGAAATTTGAAAATTATTACTCAGATAAAATTTATTGAATTATGAAATCACTATTATACCTTCTGACATTAACGATAATCCTTACCGGATGCTCAACATCAAAAAAATATTTACAACGGGGGCAATATGATCAGGCAATATATAAAGCTGTAAAAAAAATAAGAAAAAAACCTACTGACCGAAAAAATATTGAAGTCCTGGAAAAAGCATATCCATTAGCTAATTCTATCGATTTTGATCGAATTAATTTCTTAAAAAAAGAAGGAAGACCTGAAGTTTGGGATGAGGTTTTTGACAGACTATCGAAATTAAAATCCAGACAAGATATTATTAAGAGTGTTGCTCCAATTAAATTACCTGAAAGAACTATTAATTTTGAGTACAAAAATTATGATAATGAAATAATCGAAGCTAAAAAGAAAGCCGCTGAATATTTTTATGTTCATGGAAAAAGCTTACTTCAAAAAGGAGATAAATATTCTGCAAGAGATGCCTATTATGACTTTAAAAAAGTAAAAAGCTATTATAGCACTTATGAAGATGTTGACGAATACCTTGAAAAATCAAGAATTCGAGGTATGAGTTACGCTTTGGTTGGCGTAATAAATAACTCACATATAAAACTGCCTGCTGATTTTAAAGAAAATCTGATTTCTCAGGATTATCTAAAAATAAATGGAGAATGGTTAGAATATGACGATAAAGAGCGTACAGGTATAATATATGACTATAATGTGAATGTAAATATTAAAATTATTGATGTGTCTCCTGAAGGCATAAAAGAAGAACATGTGACTGAATCGAAGGAAATTAAAGATGGATTTGTATATGCACTTGATAATAATGGCAATGTGATGAAAGATTCATTGGGTAATGATATAAAAATCCCTAAAACTAAAACAATAATTTGCTACGTAATAAAAACTTTTCAGCACAAAGCAGCTCATCTTGAAGGAGAAGTCCAATATTATAACATAAATGCCGGTAAAATAATTAAAACACAAGCAATTGCTGCTGACCAGTTTTTTGATAATATCTTTATTGTGGCAAATGGTGATTTGGATGCTTTATCAGAATCTACAAAAAAAATGTTAGGTAGTAAACCTTTACCTTTTCCTACTGATTTTGATATGATTTTCGCTGCTGGTGATGTGTTAAAAAAGATTATTTTTGATGCATTGTACAATAATAAAAATTTTCTGAAATAATAAAATCTAAATGCCTCAATCATACTCTACTGTCATCAAACAGGAAAATGCAGTTCTTGTCGGATTAGTAATTAAAAATCAGGAAGAAAAACAAGTTAATGAATACCTTGATGAATTGGCATTCCTGACTGAAACAGCCGGTGGGATTCCGGTAAAAAAGTTTAAACAGCATCTTGAATTCCCAAACGGAAAAACATTTGTGGGTAGCGGAAAAATGCAGGAAATCAAGGCATACATTGATGAAAATGATATTGATCTGGTAATTTTCGATGATGAACTCACTCCTACTCAGCTTAGAAACATTGAAATTCTTTTGGAACGAAGAATTCTCGACCGGACCAATTTAATTCTTGATATTTTTGCAAAACGTGCAAAAACCTCACATGCAATGATTCAGGTTGAACTTGCTCAGTATCAATACTTATTACCAAGACTTACAAGATTATGGACACACCTTGAGAGACAACGTGGTGGTATTGGACTAAGAGGACCGGGTGAAACTGAAATTGAAACTGACCGAAGGATAATAAGGGATAAAATTGCCAGATTAAAAGATCAATTAATAAAAATTGATAAACAGAAATCCATTCAGAGAAAAAACAGAGGAAAATTAGTCCGGGTTGCATTAGTAGGATATACAAATGCTGGAAAATCTACACTAATGACATTATTGAGTAAAGCTGAAGTTTTTGCAGAAAATAAGCTTTTTGCGACGCTTGATACAACTGTTCGGAAAGTAACTATTGAAAATATGCCTTTTTTATTAACAGATACTGTTGGTTTTATAAGAAAATTACCGCACCACCTTATTGAATCATTCAAATCAACTCTTGATGAAGTGCGTGAAGCTGATATACTTTTACATATTGTAGATATAAGTCATCCAAATTTTGAGGAACAAATAGAAATCGTAAATCAAACACTTGCTGATATCGGAGCCGGCAACAAAGCTACATTTATTGTTTTTAATAAAATTGACTCATATACTTTTCTGAAAAAAGATGAAGATGATCTATCTCCTTCTGCAAAAATAAATTTATCTCTTAAAGACCTTCAGAAATCATGGATGTCAAAAAAAAACAGTCCTTCTGTTTTTATTTCTGCAACAAAAAAAATAAACATTGTCGGATTAAAAAAAATAATATATACAAAAGCTAAAGAAATACATATGGACAGATACCCTTATGATGATTTTTTGTACAAATAAAGAAATCACTTATTTTTAAATGTTTCTCAATGTTTTTTTGTACTTTTCAGTTTCAATTTCAATATTGAATTTTATACATAATGAAAATCTATTTTGTTATATTACTTATACTTCCATTTATTTCATTTAGTCAGATAATTGATAATTTTGACGATAGTGAGATAGAAAACAATCCTCAATGGTATGGAGATATTAAAAAATATGAAGTAATAGACCCTCCTGTTACCGGTGATGGATCTTTAAATGCAGGAGCAAATGACGACAATTATGTATTACGAAGCCTTCAAAACGAGTCAGATGCGATTATAAAACTTGAAAATGCTACTGCATACGGCGAATGGAGATTCTCTGTTGCGGATGGAGGGAACTGGTCAATTTCAAGCACTAATGATTATAAAATAATTTTAATGTCAGATGATAGTACCAGGGCAAACCTTGTTTTGGGTAGTCATAATTTTAATGGCTATTACCTCAGATTTGACGGTAGTAATTCGGATCAGTTTGTATTATATCGTCAAAATGGAACCACAAGTACAGTTGTTCTTAATACCGGCTATCCTGCATCTGTTGATGGTACTACTCCTATTGGTAGATCTGTAAAAGTAATCCGGACACAAATAGGAGAATGGAGTATTTTTATTGATGAAGGATTCAATGTAAATCCATCAACCCAAAGAGGCAGCACAGTTGTTGAAAATTCTATTACATCATCAGAATGGTTTGGCATAGCAACAAATATTGATAACCCTGGACTTATGAGGGTTTTATATTTTGATAATTTATACATTGGACCTGTGATTGCAGATACAATAAAACCATATATACAAAATGTGGAAATAATCTCATCCGGTCAATTAGATGTTTTTTTTAATGAAACTATTGACACAATAACATCTCAAATCGCATTAAATTATTTCATTAACAATTCAATCGGAAATCCTGATTCTGCAGTAATTGATATTTCTCAGCATAATCTCGTTCATCTTTATCTGAATAACCAATTAGTACTTGGAACTTATTATATCCTCTCAGTTGAAAACATTGAAGATTTCAGCGGTAATATTATTGATTCTGCAAATTATAATTTCATATATTATATAATTCAACATTATGATATAGTTATTAATGAAATTATGGCCGATCCCAATCCTGTTCAGTACCTTCCGGATTTTGAATACATTGAACTAAATAATACAACTCCATACGACCTGGAACTTAAAAATTGGACTCTGACAGTTGGTACAACAATTAAAACAATTCCGACATCAACAATTGATGCTTTTGGATATATGATTCTATGCAATACGACTGCCGAAAGTAGCTTTCAAACATATGGCTCAGTTACTGGCATATCCAGTTTCCCCGCGTTGACAAATGGTGGAGCAACGATAATTATTAAAAACGAAATAGATTCTACTATATCAACAATAACCTACTCTGACACATGGTATCAGGATCCCCTAAAAGCCGCAGGAGGCTGGTCTATAGAAAAAATTGATCCACTTAATCAGTGCGGTGGTTATACAAATTGGATTGCATCAAATAATTACCTTGGGGGTACTCCTGGAAGTTTAAATTCTGTCTATACTTCAAATATTGACACTACAGCACCATATGCAGAGAATCTATATGTATTAAATTCACAACAAATTTCAGTTGAGTTTTCAGAGCCAATAAATTCATCATTAATTTCGTTGTCAGATTTTTCTGT
>JBDRPR010000532.1:0-8713 GCA_043826845.1 Bacteroidota bacterium | reverse complement strand
CCTCAAGGCTTTAATTATCAAGGAATAGCAAGAGATGCAGCTGGACATGAAATTATAAATCAATCAATTGGATTAAAATTGAGTGTTTTAAATGGATCATCAAGTGGCAGTGTTATATATTCTGAGGAATTCAATGTGACTACAAATGATCTTGGCTTATTTACATTAATTATTGGAACCGGAAATACAACATATACTTTTTCTTCAATTGACTGGTCTGCAGGTGGAGAAAAATGGCTAAAGGTTGAAATGGATCCTGTAGGCGGAACCAGCTATATTATAATTGGATCTTCACAACTTTTCAGTGTTCCATATGCACTATATGCTCAGACTTCATCAAACGGAGCCAGCCAATGGGTATCAACCGGTAGTGGCATTTTCTATAATTCAGGAAATGTTGGCATCGGTACTTCAACTCCTGATCAATCCTCTGCTTTGGAAGTTCAATCTACTACACAAGGATTTTTACCTCCGGTTATGACAGAAATTCAAAGAAACGATATATCAAGTCCTTCAACAGGCCTTATTATTTATAATTCAACAACAAATTGTTTAAATATTTTTAAACCAGATGGATGGTGGGAAATGTGTGGGAATTGCATCCTGCCTGTAACTCCTGTAATCACAGCTGATACTTCGGTCTGTGAAGGAGAAAATTTATACTTGAATGCTGATGGTTCTGCAGGGGCTTCATATTTCTGGACAGGGCCTAATGGTTTTGTTTCTTCTTTGCAAAATCCCACAATACTGAATGCAAATTTAAATCATGACGGAACATATTCAGTATATGCACAAAATACCTGTGGAAACAGTGCTACTCAACAAATTAATATTAATATTAATCCTTTACCAACCAATTCAGATGCAGGTGTTGATCAAAATATTGTCGGGATTTCAACATCGCTTGAAGGTAACACTCCGGTAACCGGAACAGGAGTCTGGAGTATTATTTCAGGAATCGGAGGAGTAGTTTCTGATGTAAATAATCCAAGCAGTATTTTTACAGGTGATGTAAATAACTTATATGAGTTGATATGGACAATTTCAAACTCCTGTGGTTCTTCTGCTGACACTGTTGTCATTTCCTTTTCTTCGCCTCCGTTTAATTGCGGTGATACCTTGACTGATACAAGAGATGGACAACTTTACCCAACTGTTCAAATTGGGACTCAATGCTGGACGGCAAAAAATCTTAATTACGGAGTTGAGATATCCGGAACTCTGGAGCAAACAAACAACAGTGTTGTTGAAAAATATTGTTACGGGAATATTTCAGGGAATTGTGATATTTATGGTGGTTTATACCAATGGGATGAAATGATGGAATATTCTACAACTCCGGTCTTACAGGGAATATGTCCTGCAGGTTGGCATATTCCAACAGATGATGAATATAAAACACTCGAAATGTATCTTGGAATGAGTCAGGCAGATGCTGATCTTGATAATGCATGGCGCGGCACTGATGAAGGAACAAAATTAAAAGTTGGAGGTACTAGTGGCTGGGAATCACTATTGGGTGGAGGAAGATTTAATTCCACTACTTATACTGCACTAAACTCTTATGGATATTACTATACATCTGATGAATATTCACTAAACACAAATATGGCATGGAGAAGATGCCTGAATACAACAGCACAGGTTGGCAGATGGAATACTTTCCCTAAAAGTTATGGATTCTCGGTGAGATGTGTAAAAGATTAATTTATATATAGAAAATGAAAAGGTTTATACTGCTGTTAATGATTTCTTTCTTTTTTGCCGTCTCATGCAAAAAAGAGGGATGTACTGATCCATTGGCTCTTAACTATAATGAAAAGGCAAAAAAAGATGATGGCTCTTGTGAATACAAGGATGTTATAGTTTTTTCTTTCACATCTCTGGAACTGGCTGATGATACCATTGCACCCGGAACATCTACCGATGTGACTGCAATCGTTACAGGTAACGGACTTATATATTCATGGGCATCATCCGGAGGGGATTTGATTGGAACAGGAAATGTGGTTTCTTTTGCTGCAAGTCCATGTATGTATGGAGAGTATGAAATATCCTGTACGGTTTCAGATTATGAGAACAACAGTGAGAAAAAAACTGCGATTATTTCTGTATATCCATGATAGCTAAAAAACTGTTTTTTCTGTTATTCGCTTTTCCTACATGGGTTTTTGGCCAGTGCTTTACTTCCCCCGGAAATCCAATCGGCGGAACTGCTAATATGGGAACCTTAAGCAAGGGAATTTTGCGAGGTAACATCTTTCATAAATACAATTATGCTGACAGATATTTAAATGGGGATAGTCCATCTGACTTTATCTATTATAAGAAAGCATTCTATAATTATACAGGTTCCGTATTTGCTTATGGTATTACCGATAAATTGAATATCGAAACTGAAGCAGGTTTTTTTGAAAACAAAACAGTGATTTTCAGCGAGAAATTCGGCAATCAGACTTTGGCAAATACCATTCATACTGGTTACGGATTTTCCAACGCAGTGCTGTCCTTAAAGTATAATGTTTTCACAAATAATAAAAAAGGTTTGAATGGACAATGGCCTTGGGAGGGAAGGTACCATTTAGGTTTAATCCAGTTGTTGAAAATGGAACTCCCTGGCCAGAGGATATACAACCTTCAACTGGTTCTTTTGGAATCATTTTTCAGTCTTATCTTATAAAGGAAAATTCTTTTACAGGATTAAGATTCTTTTTATTGAACAGGATCGAAACAAATGTTGTTAATAATGAGAATATTAAATACGGGAACACTTATGTTAACTCACTGTTTATTACAAAGCATTTGTGGTTTCCATGGACAACGGGAGATGGTATTTGGACCGCTATTTTACAACTCAGGAATGAATACAGGAATAAAATAATTTTGGATAAAGGCACTGAATACGAACATATTAAAACCGCTTCAGGAGGGACTGGCTTTTATATCAGTCCACAAATAAATGTTACGATTACAAAAACATTGAATTTCTCAGTTATGTATGATTACCCTTTTTATCAGTACTATAATGAAATACAATTGTCTAATAAGCATGCAATACTTTTCAACCTGACCAAAGATATCATATTTAATAAGGATATAAAGAGTTCTTTATAAAAACAAAAGGGATGCAGAACGCACCCCCTTTTGCTAACCAAAAATTAACCGGAACAAAAAACACAAAAGCAACAATGAAAAATGAAATGTGAATCAAAGCAATTAAATAATATGTTCTTCAGCAAATTTTTATACCCTACTTTACCTCTACTATATAAATATCACTGGAGATTTTATCCTACTAAAAAAGTTTTATTCTATTGATATATTGCGTCTTAAATCTATAAAAAGCCCTACGAAACTATAAATCGTGTAGAAATCTTGAAAGATTATCTGACGCACTCATGCCAATTCTCTTCCTGAGCCTGTATCTCCCCATTTCAACAGCTTTTACAGAAATATTATGCAATGATGCAATTTCTTTTGAAGAAAGATTAAGTCTCAACAATGCAGATAAACGTTTTTCATTTTCAGTTAAATCAGGGAATTTTTCTTTTAATTTAAAAAAGAAATCATGATTCACTTTTTCAACATGCAACTGAAATTCCTGAAGTTCCTTATTGGTTTTAAGATTTTGATTAAGCTTCACCATTAAATCATTAAGGAGTTTAACTTTATCAGCACCTTCCTTTTGTTTGAAATTTTTTAATTCCTGTTTAATATCCTGAATAAAATCATTTTTGTGAATAATATGTAATGCAAAATTAGTCAATTCATTATTCTTGTTTTTTAATTCTTCCTGTAAACGCATTTTCTCCTTTTGCTCAACTTCAACTAATTTTCTCTGTGCTTCATGAATTAATTTATTTTTCTCCATCAATTCATGATCTTTTTTTATTTTACTTTTCTGTTTTGAATAAATTAATATACCGATAATAATAAACAAAGTAAATCCGACACCAAAAGCGTACAATCTGATTCTATTGATTTTTTCGTGATTTTCAAGCAGTTCCTTTTCTTTTTTATATTTTTCTGATTCATATTTTGCCTGCATTTCAGCTATCTGCCTGTGCTTCTCTGAGTTATAAACTGAATCGCTAATATGAGTATATTCTTTATGCAAGTCCAGAGATTTTTTATATATCCCCATTCCTTCATATGCAAGACTGGATTCCTTATAATTTTCAATAATAAATTCTGTGAAATTATTTTCAATTGCAATTTTCTGAGATTTATTAAGATATTCGAGAGCCTTTTTGTAATTCCCTAATTGAATATGGATTGATCCTATATTTGATAATGCTGCTGAAAGTCCTTGTGCATCACCGATATTTTTATTTGTTTCAAGTGTCAACTCATAATACTCAAGTGCTTTTTCGTTATAACCCATTGCTGAATAAACATTTCCAATGTTATTTAAACAATAGACAAGCAAAATAGTGTCCTTTTGCTTTTCAGCATTTATTTTTGCCAATTTGTAATATTCCAAAGCTCTGTTCTCATCATTTATTCCTCTGTATGCATTCCCAAGGTTCAGATATATAGATGAAATATGGTCAATATCATAAATTTTTTTATAGATTTTCAGAGCATCTAAAAAATGCTCAATAGCTGTATAATCTTTATCCCAAAACATATATATATTACCAATTTCATATTTAAGGTTAGCAATCATCTCCATTTCATTTGAATTTTTCAATATCTCAAGACTCTTAGTATATTCGTCTAATGCTTTATCCCTCTGTCCATTTAAATTATGCACCTGGCCTGTATAGAAATGAGCAATAGCAAGTCCTCTGGGATATCTAAGTTTTTCTGCAAGATTTATAGATCTGTTCAGATAACTAATGGCATTTTCAGAGGATGAATCTCTCAACATATTACCAATTTTGTTTAATAAATTTACTTTTACAGTGTCTTCTTTTAATTCCGTTAATCTATGTAAAAGACTATCTAAATTATTTGAAAAAGAATGGAACGTGAAATTAATAAGTATGAGAAAAATGAATGATAGGTTTTTCATTTTAGGTCTTGCATTTCGTTACAGTCGGCTCCAAAAATAAACAATTTTCCAATAATATCCTTATTTCCTTACTATCAAGATGGTAATTTTTATAAAAACTCTACAAACTTTTAATTACAGGTATTTTAAAATTACCTTATGATTTTTTAAATATAAAAACGGAGTATGAATTTCCTGGTTCTGAGAGCCACATTTCCTGATTATCCAAACGCGTAATAATATAAAAATCAGAATCAATAATTTCATTTTGCATATCATCAAAAAGGCGAAGGTAAAATTTTTGTTTATCAAATGAAAGTTCCCAAATAGTTTCAATGGTTTTATTATCGGTATAAACCACTACAATATTGTCCTTTCTGAAATCAAGAGTGTATGTATCAATACTTTTTTCAAATATCCATTTCCCAACAATTCTATTTCGTACACTTGTTAAATGAAATGATGGATCATCATTTTGAAATTTTTTACATGAGAAGAAAATGAGGCTAAAAAAAAATGTATATGTCAGTACTTTTATCATAATATAATCATTTATCAATCAGATCTCTAATAACAACCGAAGCACACATACAACCAAAAACAGCCGGCATATATGAAATTGTTCCCACGATTGATTTTTTATTTGGCTCAGATTCGTCAATAATGACAACATCTTTAGGTGATTTTTCTGCGGAAAAAACAACTTTTACGCCTGAAAATACACCTAGTCTATGTAATTTTTTTCTTAAAATTCTTGCCAGAGTACAGTTATAGGATTTAGAAATATCTGTAATCCGAATCATTTCCGGATTTGTTTTCCCTCCTGATCCCATTGAACTTACAATTTTCAAATTTTTCTTCAGAGAATGATAAATCAGAAATATTTTTGGAGACAAAGTATCAATCGCATCAATAACGTAATCAAAATGATCGGATAGTATATCAATCATTCTTTCATCTCTGATATATTCAGTTATAGTATTTATATTGACTAAAGGATTAATGTCAAGCAAACGATCTTTTAAAACATCTGTTTTATTTTTTCCAAGTGTAGAATTAAGGGCTATTAACTGTCTGTTAAAATTGCTTGTATTAATTTTATCTCCGTCAATTAAAGTAATTTGTCCAACACCTGCCCTGCAAATATTTTCAGCGGCATACGCACCTACACCCCCTAATCCAACGACCATTACGTGGGAATTGTGTAATTTGTCAAGGTTTTCTTTTCCAATCAATAATTCTGTTCTGCAAAACCAGTCCATTAATTCTTTTTAAAAACATTTAAAAAATTTGATTTTATCTGCTCGATCCATGATATGACATCCTTATTCACCAATTCAGCTGCTTTTGAATATACATCAACAATGCTAATATCTGCCATATCAGTTTCGAAAAACACTCTATCGGGAGGAATTGTTTTAAAAATTTCGCTAACATTTTCATTTTTATTTAACAACTGATATCCAAACGAAAAATACGCATTCCATTTGGATAGTTTTTCAGTTATTTCACTATTTCCGTTGTAACCATGAAAAATAACAGCAACTGAGGGATTTATGCTTTTAAATAATTCAAGACAATCAGAATATGCTTTTACACAATGAATTATTAACGGTTTTTGAAAAGCAAGAGCAATTTGAATCTGTTTAATAAAAATTTCTTTTTGCTTATCTATTGATGATGTAGTCAATCTGTCGAGGCCGACTTCCCCGATTGCAATAATCTGCTCATTTTCCATCGATTTAATTACTCTTCTGATTCCTTTAGTATCATCCTGAAGATACCATGGATGAAACCCAATTGAATATAACATATCGGGTTTAAATTCAGTTTTTTTAACATCGTGCGATAAAATGCAGATAATTTTAAGGACATCAGATAGGTATCTTTCATTATGAGTATGAATATCAATAAAATTTGATTTTATTAAAAGCTTTTCAATGTCCATCTAACAACAACCTTTTAATGAATCGTTTTTAATATTTGCATCTCCATTCTCCTTAACAAGTTCAAGGAAATGTCCCATTTTAAGTTTTTTGGTTAAAAGATATTTCTCATTGTAATCATTCGGTGGAATTTCCAATGAAATATTTTCAACTATTTTTAATCCATATCCTTCTAATCCTGCACGTTTTACAGGATTATTAGTTATAAGTCTCAACTTTGTAATATTTAAGTCTCTTAAAATTTGTGCACCAACGCCATAATCTCTTTCATCATCTTTATAACCAAGTTTAATATTTGCTTCAACAGTATCAAGACCTTCTTCCTGTAGTTTATAGGCATCAATTTTTCCAAAAAGTCCAATTCCTCTACCCTCCTGATTCATATATAAAACTACTCCTTTCTGCTCTTTTTCAATCATTTCCATCGCCTTGTGTAATTGAGAGCCACAATCGCATCTCATTGATCCAAATATATCTCCGGTAATACAGGATGAGTGAACCCTGACTAAAACCGGTTCATCAATTTCCCATTTTCCTTTAATCAATGCAATATGTTCCAATCCATTTGAAATCTGTCGATAAGGAATCAGATTAAAATTCCCGAAATCTGTAGGGAGTTTCACTTTTGTACCTCTCTCAATAAGTGATTCATTCGATAATCTGTATTTAATAAGATCTTCAATTGAAATTATTTTAAGTTGAAATTTTTCAGCAATTTTAAATAATTCAGGAAGTCTAGCCATTGTACCATCATCATTCATTATTTCAACTAAAGCTCCACCTGGCTCAAATCCGGCCAATCTTGTGATGTCAACTGTTGCTTCAGTATGTCCTGCTCGCCTAAGTACGCCCTTATTCTTTGCTTTTAACGGGAAAATATGTCCGGGTCTGCCTAAATCTTCGGGTTTTGTATTTTTTAAAACCAATGCTTTAATTGTTTTAGCCCTGTCGCTTGCAGAAATTCCTGTAGTACATCCTTGACCGATCAAGTCAACCGAAATGGTAAAAGGTGTTTCATGAATAGCTGTATTATTACCAACCATCAATTCCAGCTCCAATTCCTTACAGCGATCCTCAGTTATTGAAGCACAAATCAAACCCCTGCCAAACTTTGCCATAAAATTCACAATTTCCGGAGTAATTGTTTGTGCTGCTGTTATAAAATCTCCCTCATTTTCCCTGTCCTCGTCATCAACAACAATAATAACCCTGCCCTGTCTAATTTCTTCAATAGCTTCTTCAATTGTATCAAGCTTATTTTCTTTATTTAATGTCATCAGAAAATTTGTTATTTCATTTAATTTGATTTGCAAAGTTACAACATCCCGAAAAGCTTTTTGCAAAATTTATATATTATTAACTGCCGTTACGCATAATTTTTATTTTTAGACACGAATTGCACGAATTTACACGAATTATCATTTAAGATACGAATTATCATAGTATGATTCTTTTATACTCTAAACTGTCTTGACCAAAATTAACTAATAATCCTAATTTTTGCCTGGATGCTGCGAGATAATTCAGGGTTTGTTTAGTATGGCTATCAGTTAGTAATTCGATTGCTTTAACTTCAAATATTATTTTATTAAATACTACAAAATCAGCATTGTAAGTATGAGGTAAAATAATTCTCTTATATCCGATAGCTATCGGATTTATTTTGTATTGTTATTCTCTGGAATACTCAATATCAGCGTTTTGAAATCCGATAGCTATCGGATCGTATTCTAATGCATCCTTATAAACCACTTCACTATGCCCTTTTCCC
>JBDRPR010000531.1:0-5701 GCA_043826845.1 Bacteroidota bacterium | reverse complement strand
ATAATTACTTCGGGCAAATGTTTGTTCAAAGGATGCATAGTTGTTGATCATATCGTAATAATCCCCAAATGTTATCATTGTTCTCACAAATTTCAAAGGCACATAAGTGAGACCTATGCTTAGCTTCTCTTTAAAATCTTTATTACTGAATCCGTAATTGATAAATCCTTTGGTTTCGAGCAACATATTATTTTTGAATTCCTTGTTGAAATGTCCTGGTAATATATGTCTGTAGCCCCCGATGCCGAAAGGATTTACTTGCTCTAAAATGCCGCTTACATAATATTCTGTTCCATGTTTTCGGCTTCTATGACCTACACCGGTCAGCCAGAACCATCCGTTTATTTTATTAAAAGCAGAATCAACTTTTGCAAAATATTCATCACTGGTATAATATTCTTTTATACTGTCGGTTTTCTCAATAAATTCAATTTCATTATCCATTAATGTGATTGGCCTTTCCCTGTTCCAAAATGTTGAGTCTTTATCAAATGCATAAATATCAAATGTTTTAACCTCGTTATTGAAAAATTTTGCAGGAAATTCAATATTGATCTGATAATCTGAGTGATCTACGCGGGTATTTCCAAGAATGTTATGACTCCCATCCCTGATTGTATATATAATTTCCCTCCTGACCGGAATATATGTACTGTCAATTTTTTTATAATTCTGAATGATCCTGAAATCTTTACAAAACTGAATTGCCTGAGAGTTTACTGATAAATCCACAGCAATAAGAGCCCATGTGCTGTCCTCGATAAATATTTCTCCGTTAAAAAGGGGGTCTGTTCCAAATCTGGGGTTGACTTTAATCCTGTGGATTTTTATATCATTTTCATAAAATGATCCCAGAAAATCAAAAGTGTAATTAAAAGCTGAATTGGTCGCCAGCGGAGATTGAAAAGGTTTTTGAGATATAGAAGGAAAATCTATCAGGTTTTTGTAAAAATTGAAATCAAAAGAAGCTACATCATTGCATAAGATATACGGATTGTCTTCAAATTTATCTTTTGGCGCTATATCCGGTTCACCGAGTTCCATACCGATAGAAACCGATTTCCCAATATTGCCTTTTACTTCAGCATAATCATGATGAGCAGTTATCGTTTCTTTATATTTTGATGGCGCCAAATAATTAGTCTCCGAAATAGATTCGATCATATTAAGTTTCTCTTTTTTTAAATGGCTTTTCATGTCTTTTGAAACTGTTGTATCTGAATTAACGGAATCATTTTTTTCAATTTTAACAGGTTCTTTTTCAATTGAAGTTTTTAAATATGTTTTACACTTATAACTTGTAAGGTTATCGAGATAATATTTTCTTTTTTCCCTGACATTTTTCATGATATCTTTGGCTCTGTCCCTGTTATCGGCAAATATTTCGATCTCTTTCATCAACGCTGATGATTCTTTTAGAGTAACATTAATAATAACTGAGCCTTTATACGGAACAGTAACTTCTTTTTCAATAGTTTCAAACCCGAGAAAACTAAAAACCAGTATATATTTTCCGGGGTTTAATTCTAAAAAATATTCTCCTTTAAGATTTGAACAACCTCCATAGCTGGTATTTTTAACATAAACGCTGGCAAAGGGCAGAGGCTGATTATCAGAATCGAGTACAATTCCTTTTACGTAACCGGCGTAGCTGTTGATACTGAGAATGGTTAATATAAGAATGATCAGTTTTTTCACTTTTTATGAAAAACATAACGAAACAATCGGTTATAAGTTACTTCTCAAAAGTATGTAAAAACAATTCATTTTTTTTATATGGAAAATATTTTCCTATAATAATCCGGTTTACAAATAAAATTTTAATTTTACAATTTATAACAAATTTTAACAATGCGATTTAAGCTAATACTTGAAAAGACAGGAGTCCGTGATATTTTACCTATAAACTATCAATATGAGTTTTCATCATGGATATATAAAATTATTCATTATGGAAATCCTGAATTTGCTGAATGGTTACATTCAAAAGGTTATATGACTAAAAACAGGCAATTTAAATTGTTTACTTTTTCTAATCTGTTTAATTTCAGATATACACAAAATAATGACAGATTGATTTTAGATTCAGATCAGATAAGTATTATTTTATCGTTTTATCCTGATGAGATAATTGAACCTTTTGTAGTAGGTCTGTTTAAAGAACAGAAGTTTAAAATCGGAGATAAAACCAGCGCTGTTGATTTTATTGTAAAAACCATTGAAAAACTTGATGAACCGATATTTGAAGATAAAATGCAGTTTAAGCTTATTTCTCCAATACATATAATTCAGTTAAATCCTTTTAATACCAATAAAATTGAACATCTGAATCCTTTTCATAAAGATTTTGAAAGATTATTTATAAGTAATTTGATGGAGAAATTCAATGCTTTTCATAAAACAGTTGATTTGAATTCAGTGGGGTTTAATTTGAAATTATTGTCCGAGCCTGTGAAAAGACTGATAAGAATTAAAGCTGACAGACCTGAGGAAACAAAATTAACCGGATATCTTTTTAGTTTTGAAATCAATGCAAATAAAGAATTAACTAGTATTGGCTATTATGCCGGATTTGGTAAAGCAAACAGTTTAGGATTTGGATGTACAGAAATTCTTAAATAAATTTGAATATGTCAGATCAACCTAAACAAGAGCGGATTTTGAGAATTTTTTCCCTTTTATCGGGAAACAGACTTTATTCTATTGAAGAATTGGCAGATCGCCTGGAAATATCCTCACGAACGATATACAGATATATAGAAACAATAAAGAACGCCGGGTATATCATTGAAAATAAAAATAATAAATTTTGTATTGATAAAAGCGACAGCAACGGTAAACAGTTAAGTGATTTACTCCATTTCAGCGAAGAGGAAGCACATATTTTAAGTAAGGCTATCCATAGTATTGATGAAAACAATATCATTAAATCCAATTTAATACAGAAATTATATTCAATTTATGATTTTAAGAGAGTATCTGAAGCAATTGTAAAAAAGAAATATTCAGAAAATGTTCATGTAATATTTGATGCAATAAAATATAAAAAGCAGGTTACGTTTATCAATTATCATTCAGCACATGGGAAATCAATAGCCGATAGATTGTTAGAACCATTTGATTTTACTTCAAACTACATATCGGTTTGGTGTTTTGATCCGGCAGATAAAAAAAATAAGCTTTTTAAAACTGCACGTATTGATAAAGCAATATTATCAGATAAAAAATGGTGTTTTGAAGATTTGCACCAATCGGGGAAAATGGATGTGTTCAGGATCAGCAGCTTTAAGGAAATTGAAGTAAAATTGGAACTGTCACTTATAGCATATAATTTACTTATTGAAGAATATCCTTTAGCAGAAAATGATATTACAAAAGTAAATGATAACCTGTATATTTTTAAAACAGGGGTTTGTTCTTTTGACGGAGTATCCCGTTATGTTTTGGGACTTATTGATCAAATCAAAATAATATATCCGCGGGAATTGAAAAATTTTATAGATAAAAAAATAAATAACTCAAGTTTCGCAGAAGCAAAATTATTATAAAAACTGATATTTTCAAATTAATATATCAATAACCAAAATATTAGGACAGGCAATAATACAGTTAATTACAGACATTATTCCAAAAGCGTCATTTATGCAACATTTTTAAGGAATGATACTTGCCTGATTTTAATATTTCTATAAACTTTATCATTGTTGTCCGATATATTTAAAAAAATTGTATAAATATAATACAGGTCGTACCTACGGCACTTTTGAATTTATTATAATACGTTGTGTTATAAACAGTTCGCCACTACGTGGCTATTATTAAGCCCTGATAAGGGCGACCTGTTAAAAGTATCAATTTATTCGCAGCTATTAGTATATAATTAATTTTGTCGGACACTAATGAACCTTTATAAAAAATTCTGACTTTTTTAGTGAAGGTAAAAAAGACAATTTTAATTCTGATGAATTTTTAATATCTTTGTCGTATAGCATTTTGATAATTTTGAAATTATGCGTTTAAATTAATACTAATTAGTATTTTAAACAAACAAAATGCTACATTTTTTTACTTATTTTGAAGGGTTGTAGATGTGCGAAACGAGAATAAATAATAAAATAAATTGACAGTTATTGACAATATTGTAAACTATTTTTGTCTTATTAAAAATACAAATTAAACAAAGAAATATGGAAAAAAATATAAGTAAAAACAGCACGAAAAATGAGATTTTAGATGCTTATACAGAATTATTGGAACAATTGAATCAAAAAGAATCGCAATTCCCGGAAAAACAACAAGCTGCCAAATCCGAAAAGGAAATAGTGGCAAAAGCTACATCTGCAAATACCGAAACGATAATAAAAGGGATAGCAGAATTAAAATCGAACCTTGCCTCTGTTCTTGATAAACTCGAAGCAAGCATGGTCAGTGAATACAAAAAACTTGAAAGCCTTCAACAAGCAATTTCTTTTGAAAGTAAAAACCTTGAGGATTTGTATGGTATAAAGGCACAGGCCAATTCTTTAAGCGCTTTGTTGATGGCACAAAAGGAAAACAAGGAAAAATTTGAAAATGAAATGAGTGAAAAAAAGAAAGCATGGGAAAAAGAAGTTGAAGAAACAGAAAAACAAATAGAAGAACGTAAGACAGAAACAGAAAAAATTCGCAAACGCGAGGAGGAAGAATATAGTTACACATTAGTTCAGGAACGTAAAAAAGAAGCCGATGATTACAACGCAAAAAAGGCTATGATTGAAAAAGAAATGAATGAAAAATCAACTGCTTTTGAAAAATCAATGTTGGATCGTGAAGCTAAAGTCCTTGCATCAGAAAAAGAAATGGAAGTTTTACGGGAAAAAGCCGAAAATTTCCCAATAGAATTGGAAAAAGCTGTGAAAACTGCCGAAAAAACATTAACACAAAGCATTACAACTCAATTTGAATTTGAAAAACAATTGAACCAAAAACATACCGAAGGCGAAATAAAACTGAAAGACCAAACCATTCAAACACTGAATGCCCGCATAAAAGAATTGGAACAAAGCAGCAAAGATCTCAATGTTAAAGTGCAAAATGCCGATTCAAGTGTAAAAGACATAGCTATAAAAGCCATTGAAAGTGCCGGTAAAATGAAAATTTTTGAAAGCGTAAGCAAAAAGGAAGACAGGGATTAAAAAAATTGGGTCATGGGTCAAATCTGTTGAATATGCGAATGCAGTCCATAACCGATGGGTTAACCCGTCGGTTCATCAACGGATTTAACCCATGACCAAAAATTGATTACTTTTTGTTGTTTAATAAGTACTATTATGGTTGTTTTATAAATACAAAAGGGAATGAATATAATAGCGGAATTTATAAAATAATTCACTATTGTCCTGTAAATAAATAATGAAACCTCTACGAGGTTTTTCGTTGAAAGCAATAGATTGTTTTACAATAATGTATCCTCTACGAGGATTTGCCGGTGAGGCAAAATTATTGTAAAATATAAAACAACCCCCTATGATAAAAGCATTGTAGAGGATACATTATATCAACGATTTAAAATATTTCTCAAATTTTATCCGGACAGCAATGAAAATAATTCTGTAAATTGTATTCGTGTAAATACTTTTTTAGTATTTTTCCTCTGTAATTAATTATTTATTTTATCGGTCAGAGGAAACCTATATCAATTTTCATTAGGAATATGCATATT
>JBDRPR010000530.1:0-12343 GCA_043826845.1 Bacteroidota bacterium | reverse complement strand
ATATAACCATTCTACTCTGTTCATCGAAGTCTCCTGACTTCGCATGAGATAAAAGTAGTCTCCGGCCTACGAATTTTTTATTTATTTGTATTTTCATATCAAACAAATTTGTATTTTTGTATCAAACAAATATTTTTATGGTATTAGAAAATGAAATTAAAAATGTTATTGAACTTCAAAGCAACTGGTTATTAGCACGGGAGAGTGGTTTAAAAAGAGAATTAATTCCTGCAATTAGTAATTTAAAATCCCATGCTCTGATAATATCTGGAATAAGGCGTTGTGGCAAGAGCACGCTCCTGTTGCAAATAATTGAGCAACTTAAAAATGAAAATATTCTTTATCTGAATTTTGAAACGCCTCAATTGTATAACTTTTCGATAAATGATTTTTCCAGATTAAATAACATCATCAGAGAACAAAAGTATTCTTACCTATTTTTTGATGAAATACAATTGGTGAAAGGCTGGGAATTATTTATCAGAGAAAAGATAGATGAAGGTTATAAAATTATAATAACCGGTTCAAATGCTTCTATGCTGAGCAGTGAATTAGGCTCAAAATTAACAGGTCGCCATATTACACAGGAACTTTTCCCTTTTTCATTCAGTGAATATATTCAATTTAAAAATTTAGAACCAAATTCGGACTCTCTTAACCAATATCTGATTTACGGGGGATTTCCTGGGTTTTTAAAGTCTGAAGATAATGAGCAGCTTACAACATTGTTCGATGATGTGTTAATACGTGATATAGTAGCCAGATATGGTATTAAAGATATTAAAAGCCTGCAAAAGTTGGCAATGTTTTTATATTCAAATATTGGAAATCGGATAACAGCTTCCGGAATTAAACAGCCTTTATCAATATCAGCAACAAGTACAGTATTAACGTGGTTTTCACATATGGAATTGTCTTATCTGGTTTTCTTTTTACCTGCTTATTGCAACTCAATCAGAGCACAGATTGTTAATCCGAAAAAAGTATATGCCATAGATATCGGGATGGTAAATTCTGTATCTGTTTCTGCATCTGAAAACATTGGAAGAAAATTGGAAAACCTTATATTTCTGCAACTTCGCAAAAAATATAAAGAAATATACTATTATAGTGATAAAGTCGAGTGTGACTTCGTTGTGTTTAAAAACGGAAAAGTAAAAGAACTCATACAGGTCTGCTATGAACTTTCACCAGATAATATGTATAGAGAAACCGAGGGCTTAAAAATAGCAATGGCCTTTTTCGGTCAAAAGAAAGCTACTATTGTTACACATAGTCAAAATGATGTTATTACTGAAAAATGGGGTGAAATAACTATAGTTTCTGCCGATATATTCCTTACAAAAAATAACTTATAATGGGTTTGCAATAATTTTGTATTGCAATTTCAAGCACCTCGTTCGCGCTCCTCTGCCTGTTTAGCAGGTAATTCTCAGTTAAAACACACATTCCCCGGAATAATACCCGCAGTATAGGTTTTTACCAAATTCCCTGATCCTGAATAAATAAAAATCTTTCCGTTTTGATTGTAATCCAAAGCATCTGAGATAAATATTTGCGAATTCTGAGGATTAATTGCAATAGAGTAAAAATTCTGACTTCCTGAAGTTATTATTGGTGAAATGGGAAGTGTTAATGATGAAACTGATAAAGAAAAAATATCATTGTTTATAAAAAACAAACTGTCCTTTGCTAGGTTTGTGCTCAGATTGTAAGGTGATGAGTTAATATCAGAAAAAACAAATGTTTGTTCAATAGTCCTGCTATCAGGATTTATACGGATTAATGCAGGACTTTCTGAATTGTCATATCCTCCGCTGCATAATACCCATATTTTGTTGTTTTTGTCAATAATCAGACTGTTTGGTTCTTTTGAAACATGAATTGAGTCAATTAATTGATCATTTAGTACATCAATTATCATTACATAATCGTTATTAACAGATGGTTTGCTATAGTTAGACCAGTTTGCAACAAACAGATTACTTCCATAAATTACCATGCTTTCACTGCTACGGTGAATATTTATGTACCCGCTGATTTGATTACTTACTAGATCAACAATCTTTATTGAATCACTGTATAGCTCTGAAACATAAGCTTTGGTTGAGTTGACTCTGATAAAATGTCTTGGCGATATGAAACCAAATATTGTTGCTATCGAATTCATGTTTTCTATATCAACAACTTCAATTTTTGCTGAATTATTGACAATTATATATGCTTTTTTATTGATTGACTGCATCGTCAAAGCAACATCTCCAAGAGTCCGGTGGTTTTTGTTCTGAAAGATATCATTAGATATTTCATTGGTTTCGAAATTTATATACGACAGAGATCCATTATTCCCGAAATAATTACCTTCGTTAACAATAAAAACTCCTGATGTTCCCTGAATGTACTGAGTTGTATCTGTATTTGTAGTTACAGGACCCGGACTTTCTTTTTTGCAGGCTGTTATCAGCATTAAGATACCTGATATTATTATGAGAATTCTATACATATTTTTATTTATTAAACTCATATTTAATGTTTAAAATAAAGTTTCTGCCCGGCATCGGATATCCTGATACTGCAACATATTCATCATTAAACAGATTATAAATATTAACACTGAAGCTGATATCTGATCTGTTATAATGAAATACTTTAAAAATTGATATTCCGGTCAATGTATAGTATGGCAGGTAAGTATTATTATCTGAAGTAATATATCTCTTTCCGAAATATTGATTACTAATTTCAAAATTTATGTCCTCGTAAGAAAAAGTCAGTTTGTTTTTAAGCTGATTCAATGGCACATAAATAATTTGTTTCTTGTAACTCTCATCATAATCGTTTAAAGAACTTTCGTTTGTAGACCTTGTATAAGTATATACTGAATTGTAAAAAAGTTTTACTTTTTTACAATCAACAAGTTGTAAACGAATATCTGCTTCAATGCCTCTCGAAAAAACTTCCTTCAAATTTGACGGAGACCAAAAACCTGCAGAAGTGGGTAACCAAATTATCATATCTTTTATCTCAGTATGATATGCTGTGACTTCAGCTTCATGTCCTGATTTTTTATAATTATATTGAAATGTAATCTCAGCAGAGTTACTGTTTTCCGGTTTTAAGTCAGGGTTTCCACCATGAGACCAATACAAATCATTGAAGCTGGGAAAGTGAATATTTCTTGAAAATGCAGAAGAAATAGTGAAACAGGGAATGAATGAAGGAGAATATTCAGCTCCAAATGAAGGAATTGCAGGATAAAAAGAGTTGGAAAATATTTCCGCCCTGTTTCCTGCTGTGAGTTTAAGATTATTGTTTTTAAGCAGATTGAATTGAGCGTTCATTGCTATTGTATTCTGACTTTGTACTTCAGTCAGATCGTAGTTATCAGAAATTACCTCTGAGTAATCATTGCTAATATATGTGTTGATCAGCAGCCTTTTAAATAGAAAGTTTTTATATGTAATCTTATTGATAAATGAATTTTGAAAATTATTTGCATCGGTATTCAGTAAATTGTTTGTGTAGTTTAAGTATGAATGAATATAAGCAGATTTCATATTAATTATCTGATCTTTAAGAAAATAATTATAATCCGCAATCAGATTAAAATGATCATTAAATAAAAATTCATTAGCTTCATTTTGAGAAGTCTGTGAGCTGCCAAGAACAGGAGGGATGTTCCTTTCTGATTTCTGTCCCCATGCTTTAAAAGATATTGAATTGTGTTGATTTATAATGTAATATAATTCCTGATTAATTCCTTTACTCCCAAAAGAAGCGTAAATGTTTCTTTTCAATGGATTCTCACTTAGAGTATAATCATGATAGCTGAAATCATTTTTAGAATCTGTTAAATATAATCTTGTTGAAGATTGAAGTTTCCTGTTGCCTCCAGAAATATTTACGTAAGCCTTATAGGTTTCGTAGCTTCCAAATCCAAAACCGGATTTTAAGGAAAATGAATTATTCCAGTTTGCCTGATTATTAAGATGTATGCTTCCGCCGATTGATCCGCTGTTTTCCATCAGGTTTCCCTGTCCGTGATATATTTTAATTTTGTCTGTAATGAAACATGGGATTTCATTTAAATCTGTCTGTCCCAGCATTTTTGAATTGATATTGATACCATTCCATAAAACCTGTACCTGTGATGCACCCGATCCTCTTATTGAACCGGAAGCAACCGACCCGGGACCGTATGATTTAATGAAAACCGGAGAATATGCAGATAATAAACCTGAAACATCCAAATGTTCGGATTGCTTTATTGCCATTGAATCAATTATAGTAATTCTTTGACCTGTTTCTGTCGAAAACCTTTTTTCGATTATCTGAACCTCTTTTATGATCAATGTATCATATAAATTTTGTGAATAGGAATGTGTATTAATGAAAAAAAATATTAATATAATAAAAACCTTGTATTTAATTATATGAAACAATGTATCTAATCTTTTAATTTAAGTAATTTATTAAATAATTCCAATTTTTCACCTTCAATTTTTACTATCAGCAATCCATTTGGGAATTCAGATAAATTCAGCTTTTCAAATTTTGTATCCTTAAAAGAATTTTTGTAAAGAATTTCACCTGTGAGATTATTAATAGTAATAGTAAAATCCGATATTTCAGAAAGTTGAATAAACAGAAAATCCGAAACAGGATTTGGATATATTAATATTTCCTCATCTGAGACCGTCTTTTTTACAATATTTGAGGTTGAGTGAATCACACCAACAGCATCAAGATCAAAACCTCCTGAAGAAAAAGGAGTTGGCCAGGGGTCATTAATTTTATTTCCATATGAATCTCTGGTTGCGTATAGATCATTAATTGAGCCAATTACATCAATTATTTTTATATGAGTAATATTATTGACATTTAATCCCTGAACATTTGTTAAATCTTCAAGATCGAATGGTGTGCCATAGTTTGCACGGTATTTTCCTGCGAGATTGTGGATTTTTTCGGCATTTGTTGCTCCATATGGATCTGTCTGAATCAGGGTATCTGTTAGTGAAACTGAAGGAAAACGGAAGAAGTTGACACTATCAGAACTTACTTCAACAAAAGCCAGTTCAAGGAAATCATCATTAAATGAATTTTCAAAAACTGCGAAATCAGGTCCCTGCCCATTGCAAATAGGATGATAAAAAGTCAGAATTGCAACTCCGCTGTCTCCCAGACTTATAAATCCGTTTTCTCCCGGAAAACCGACTGAAGAAACTGAATCTCCGTAATTCACAAATCCGGCATTTTTATCAGAAATATCAAGAAATCCTCTTTCAATCACACTCGATTTTGCCCATTCAACAAATACCGATGAATCTTTATAAATTGCAGTACTACCCGATTGTCCGGCAGGAGGAGGGAACTGACAGAATAAATATCCTGATATCAGCAATAAAAACAAACAAATTATATGTTTAATATGACACATTATTCAAATACAATTTTGTTAATAACTACTTTATCATCAGTAATAATTTGTAAAAAATATACGCCTCTGGAATATTTTGATATATCAATATTAAATTGCTTTTTATGAGTACAATTGAATTCAACTAATTTTCCGGAGGAATTGAATAGCTTATATAATTCAACATAATTGCAGTTATTAATATTTATCAGGTCTGTTGCCGGATTCGGGTATATAATTACAGATTCATAAATATTTTGTTTTTCAATACCGGATGAAATTCTGTAATCGATATCCATTGCTTCGGCAGAAATTCCGATATTGTAAGTCCCCAGCTGATTACCGGAAAGGTCAAAAAAGTAACCCTGACCATAGCTGAAATAATCAGTTTCATTAATATAAATTTTATTGTTTACCCTGTCATAAACAACAGCACAGTATGCTCCATATCCTGCCGGTTTTGTTATTCTTGAAGTGTCAATCATGGTCTGATTATATAAATCATAAACACCGATATTATTGTTAACTTGAAGAAAAAGAGCAGTTCCGTTCACAAAATATCCGCGACCGATATCATAATTCATAGAATCAATAAACATCGTACTATTGTTGATATTATAAATTCCTATACCTCCAATAGTGTCAGATGGCATATTCCATGTCCATGTCTCAAAAACAGGGTAGAGATTAAAGCCGTCAGATAGAAGATTTCCAATTCCTTCACCCTGATTTCCCAAATCTATCCATCTTTGAAAAGATTGATTTGTCAGATCAATTACTCCGATTTTTCCTGTTGGATTTCCATATCCTCCATATACAACAATATATGCTGTATCATTTTCAACAACAATATCATATGTTTGATCATCAATTTCAGGTATATCGAAAACATTTGAAGAAAGGTTGTTTTTATCGTAAACCCTGAGCCATATATTATTGCTTGCAGTTATCCATCTGCCTGCAATAAGATAATCATTATAAACTGCCAGCTTATTGACATTATCAACTTTCCTCTGATCAATCCGGGAGTAATTATCAATATCATATTTAATTACAGAATCAGTAGCTGCCACAAAAGCGAAATTTCCATCTACAAGAACATCATTTACATAACCAACATTAATACTGTCAAAAACAGTTGTTATGCCCGATACCGGATTATAAGCCGAAACATAAACTTTTGTTCCGGCTCCTTCGGCAATAATAATCTGATTCACATATTCTGATTGGGAGAATAATTGTGTGAATCCCGCAAAAAACAGGAAGATTGCAATAGTACATTTTTTTGTTTTCATTAATACAATAATTTAGTTAAACATTACAAAATCTGATTGTTAATCAATCATATTCGTAAGCTAACCGGGAATTGTAAAGAGATGTTGCCATTTCTTTTGCTTTTATACCCGAAAGCTGATGAATATTGATGCTTTGCATTGGCAGGTTTTCTGACTTATTCCGGTTTTTAAAAGCCTTCCCAACAGCCAAGTTGACAGTCAGTGGCAAAAGGTATTAAAAACTTTGTTCAATTAAATGAACTGGAAATTACAGCAGCGGGTACTGTTACCGGTTTTCACGGTATTCCCTTTTTTTCTGAAAAATAAATAGTATTTTCCAGACACCATGCACCACAAAAATATAAAATGTTTTTAAATCTGTTACTGATTGTTGATAAAAACTGAAATCTTGGAAGTTTTATTTGCATTTATAATAATTTGAATTGAAATATTGCAACATCAAATATTATTTGCAATGTCAAGGGATATTATTTAGTTTTGAGGTCTGAAATTCTTTTATGTCAGAAGTCAATTTCAAATGATTAAATACTTATATCTCTTTATTTTATTTCTTTTTTCAGGTTTATTATTTTCACAGAATAATCTGATGCCAGGGTTGTTTGTGTGGAAATATTCAAATGAACCCGTTAAAAAGGTAGCTGATAACTATGATATATCGTATTTTATGGAGAGGGCAGATGGTGATCCTGAGTTTTTTGACGATAAATCAATCATTGATAAAAAATATGTTGACCTGAATAAATATTATATTGCCGGAACTTCTTTATTTGTAAAAAGAAATTTGAATTATTTTAAATTCCTGAAACCGTTAAAACCTGTTATGGGACTGGATTTATTATATTTGAAGAGAATAAATGGTTTGAAATACAGTCATGAATCAGAATTTTCGAATGACACAATGTCAACAATATTTGGAAGACTTAGTGATGAATCTGATATGCTCTGCCTGTCATTTTTATTGGATTTTCATATTATATCAAATAAGTATTTCAGCATTTATTTAGGAATGAAAGGTGGATATGGAATTTCTTTTAATAATTTTATTAATGAGCAGGTTACTAAAAATTATTATTTGTATAATGAAGATTACCCTAATTTTCGTCAGCTGGTCACAACAGACAATAGTTTAAATTTAAATAATGATTACGGTGCCCGTTCCTACTTTGTTGTCAAAAGCAGTATTGATGCGGGGTTGAATGTACATGTTTATAAAAATTTTCATTTGATTATCGAATACAGTCTTGGTTATTTTGATGAAGGATCTTTTTCAGGAGCAAAGATGGGTTATAACTTTGTGCAATTTGGAGCAGGAATTTATTATAATCTGGTTTTAAAAGAAAAGCCAAAACCAGAATAATTCTTTATATTTTTGTGAATTGATATTTATACTCAGTTTAATTTGAAATTGTGAAATTCAGCGAGTTTAATTTTCACCCGTCTTTACTGGAAGGTATTGAATCTTTGAGATTTGATACAGCTACTCCAATTCAGGAACTTGCAATTCCAGAGATATTAAAAGGCAGAGATATTATGGGCTCAGCACAGACCGGTACAGGTAAAACTGCCGCATTTCTATTGCCTGTTATTCAGCAAATAATTACAGAAGATCAGGATAGCAGGGTAAAAGCTTTGATAATTGTTCCGACTCGAGAGTTGTCGGTGCAGATTGATCAGCATATGGAAGCTATTTCCTATTTTACTCCGGTTTCATCAATTGCTGTATATGGCGGCACTGATGGCGTAACTTTCGCAAAAGAAAAAAATGCATTTTTGACCGGTGCAGACATTGTTATTGCGACTCCTGGGAGAATGATATCTCATTTAAATAACGATTATGTTGACTTTTCAGGGATAAAGTACTTAATTCTTGACGAGGCTGATCGTATGCTTGATATGGGATTCTATGACGATATAATTAAAATAATCTCTTATTTGCCTGAAAAAAGGCAAAATCTGATGTTTTCGGCAACTATGCCAAAGAATATCAAAATACTTGCGAATAAAATTCTGATTAATCCTTATGAAATTAGTTTGTCTGTATCTAAACCTGTAGAAAATGTTCTTCAGATTGCTTATATCTTATTTGAAAATCAGAAACAGGAACTGTTAAAAGATTTATTAAAAGATAAAGCATTATCCAGCATTCTTATTTTTTGCTCTACAAAATTAAGTGCCAAAGCATTAAGCAAGGTACTTAAAAAATCTGCTTATTCTATTGAAGATATTCATTCTGACCTTGATCAGCAAACCCGAGAAAGGGTTTTGGCAGAATTTAAAAACAGGAAACTGAATATTCTGGTTGCAACTGATATTCTCTCAAGAGGAATAGATGTTGAAGATATTGATTTGGTTGTCAATTATGATGTTCCCAATGACAGTGAGGATTATATCCACCGGATAGGCAGAACTGCCAGGGCAAAATCTGATGGTGTTGCTATAACTTTTGTTAATGAAAAAGAACAGAATAAGTTTTTCGGTATAGAGACATTTTTAGGAGCTCCTGTATATAAAATGGCTGTTCCTGAGTTTTTGGGAGATACTCCTGAATATAAACCCGGCAGAAGAGGAAAAAACATAAGATTCAAACCATCAAGAAAATAATTGGCTACACTTATATTCACCTATTCACCATAAGCATTTAAATGGTTGACAATCCAATTAGGTTTTTTTTGATAAACTATGCTTATTATTTACTCAAACATTTTTATATCAACTTATTATATAATTGTTACTAAGTCGTACATTTATTTTCTATAATCAACAATCCCTTTGGTGATAACTCATTAAAATTTTAACGAAATAAATATCTATGTTTTGTACAATCATTGTAAATTTGTGCCGAATATCAGAAATATAGGAATAGTGAAACCGATAATTAATGTATTTTATATTTTACTTTTTACCTTTTCGGTGGCAAGAGCTCAGGAAGGTATTATCAGAGACCCGGAAAGAAAGAAACAATATGAAAAGATTATTAATCAGGCAAACAAGTTATTTAATAATAAACAGTACTCTGCATCGATTCATTTTTATAAAAATGCTCTTGAACTGGCTCCAGAAAAAAAACTCGCTAAATATAGATTAGAGGATATAAAAACTATTTTTATTAAAGAGGAATTGGCAGATAATTTGGATGATGCTGAAATTCTTATAAATAAAATTGATTCAACTCTTAACGAAATTGCTAAAAACCTTCCAGAAGAAAAAAAGGATTCTCTGATATTTTTTATCGCCGATATTGCTCCCAAAAAAGCTGAAACTGTGGATAACAGACCAAAAGATTGGATTGAAATGGAAAATTCGGTTAGAAAAGAAATGGATGGCTCTTTAAAAGTTGTAGGCGATGAGCCTGTTGGTGAAATAATTCCTGATAATATTCATGAAAATGTAAAAGATACTTTTACTTATGTTCCTGTAAAAAAAGAACCGGTTGTAAAAAAGATAAGTGAACCTATAATTGTCAATAGTCAGAAACCTCAGGGAAAGACAAATGAAGAACTTGAAATTGAAAAAAAGAAAAAGGAGGAGGAACTGAAAATTAAATACCCTGATGAAAAAACTGTTGAATATTTTGAAGCGAACGGAAAAAAAACTACAAGGGTTGTAATTAACAGAAACAAAAGGATATCCGTATATTTAAAAGTTGAACACAATTGGGGCGGAGTGTATTATTTTATTGACAATTCTCCTTTCCCTGTTCAAAGCATAACTAGTAGTTATTTCGTTAAAAATACATTGTAATTTGATAAAAGGTAAAATAAAATATTTTGTTATTTTTTTTGTATTAATGATTTTGAGTCTGTTGTATTATTTTCTTTTTTTTAACGACGAAAAATCAGAGGATCAGATAAAAACACCATTTCTTTCTTCAAATTCCGTCTGGGTTGATTCTCTTATTCAAAATATGAGTATTGAACAAAAGATTGGAAGCCTTGTTTTCTATGATGTCAGACATATTGACAGTACAAAAATAAAATTGCTGAATATTTTAATAAAAAAATATCACATCGGTGGAGTTTTTTGTGAATTTGATTCTTCAGCTATGTATATTGACTGGCTCAATAACTATCAATTACAATTAGAAATTCCTCTTTTTATTGGTTTGAAAACCGAAAATTCATATCCAGGGTATTTTAATGACTTTCTTAAATTTCCAGAACTTAGCGAAATAAATTCTGTTACAGATACCAGCTTGTTAAATAAATACTCTGATTATTGCGCCAATCTCAATAAGCAACTGGGTATAAATATTAGTTTTATGTATCCTCGTTTTAATTGTAATAATGAACAAAATCGGAAAAATCATATAATCAGACACCAGAATTTAAATATTTTATCAGGAGCTATCATCGATTTAAATAAAGATTTTCCTGATAGTATCGAATTGGATAAAATAAATAAAGACCTGACAAACTTATTTGATGCAGGTATTTCTTCTCTTTTTATTAAAAATGATATCCTAATGGATAGCTTAAGTAATATAAATTTAAGTAATTATATCAATGAACAATTAAATTTCAAGGGCTTGATTTTTTCATCATATAACCATCCTAATGAATTTACTGCTAAATTTATTGCCCAAAAGATTGATGCATTAGTTGTAGATAAAAAGGTAGTTGATTATATTAATTCAATTAAAGAATTAATAGCATCAAACCAATTAACAATAAATGAGCTAAATGAACGTGTAAAAAAGATTCTGATGGCAAAATCCTGGACAGGGTTGCAGAGGACTGCCAAAATTGAAAAAGATACTGTAATTTATTTTGAAAACAGCATTTATCCTAAGAAAATCAATCGTCTGTTAATTAATTCAAGTGTTGTCCTGGTAAGAAACCGTGGCAATTTTATTCCGGTAAAACAAATCAATGATCATTATTTCGTTTATAATATTGGAAGAGACTATCCTGATTTTAACAGACAATTTAATTTTTATGTTCCTTTATCTGGTGCAAATCTTTCAGCTGATTCATCAGGGTTTAAAAAAATAGTCTTTAACAATAAATCTCAGACATATATATTTAACTTAAATAGTGATGATTACTGCGATAGTCTGCTTAATTACTTTAACTCAATTATTTCTAAAAATAAAAATGAATTCAATTGCATTGTAATAAATTACGGTAATTCCGACAAACAATATTTGTTGAAGGATTGCCCTGTTGTTATACAGATATTTAATAATACCAAAACACATCAGGAATTGGCAGCACAGGCAATTTTTGGTGGTATCTCTATAAAAGGCAAATTGCCTAATGTTCTGAATTTGCCTGATTATAAGCATTTAAAAACTGATAAAACACGTCTGGGATATACAATTGCAGAGGAATTCGGGTTGAGTTCTGATACACTAAAAAATATTGACAGTATTGCGATAGAAGGATTAAACGCACATGCATACCCAGGGTGTCAGATTTTTGTTGCAAAAGATGGTAAGGTAATTTATCATAAATGTTTTGGTGTTCACTCATACGATGGAAATGAAAGAGTTAAATGGGATGATCTTTATGATATTGCTTCAGTTACAAAGATTGCAGCTACAACTCTTGCGACGATGAGAATGTACGATCAGGGAAAACTAAAGCTTGATGAAAAGATTGAAAAATATTTTAAAAACATTGAAATTGAG
>JBDRPR010000529.1:0-2667 GCA_043826845.1 Bacteroidota bacterium | reverse complement strand
AAAAACCTGTGTGTAAGTATTTGTTGAGTCATAGTTATATCCCCCTATAATAAAACCTCCGTCAATGGTCTGTTTATGTATTTGACCTTTATCTCTTAAAGGTTGATCTAAGTTTCTAAACCAAACAGTATCTCCAGAATCATTCAACTTTAATATATATGTGTCTGCAATAGAGTCACTTACATCTACCGCCCATCCACAAATACTGAATGTACTATCTTGTAGTTGAATAACAGACGTTCCTTCATCACCTGCAAAATAGCAAAAGTCATATAATCGAGTCCACAAAGTATCACCACATTCATCTGTTCTTACAATATAAGTTCCGTCATAGTTTTCAAATGATACTCCAACAGAAATATAACCACCATCATAAGTTTGTACTACAGAAAACCCTCCATCATAATAATTGTTACCCATTCCATATAACTTATGAAATACGCATTGTCCTTCACTATCGTTTATATTCATGATCAGGGCTAATAACAATATTTTAATCCAGAGTATTTTCATTATTTATAAATAACTCCTGATCTTTAATTTGAACAGGAGTTATAAAATTAAAGATTATTTTATAATTATTAATTTTTCTTCAACAATTGTTTTGCCTCCTGAAGTGATCTTATAGACATATATTCCATTCTCCAACTTATCATTACTGATATTTAGATGGTTTTTACCGGCATCCAGATCATATTGTATTACTTTTCTTCCAACATTATCAAATATTGCTATATTGCCATCCTGGCCTTTGTCAAAATAATACTGCAATTCCATATTTCCGTTATTAGGATTCGGATACAGCTTTGCAAACGGTACAAGTACTTCTATGGGCGTACTATTCGATTCGCTGTTCTCAAAGATCATTCTCTTTGTATTGCCAGTATCCAGTTTTAATATCGTACAATGTTGAAATTCTTCATCATAAACAAGGAAAAGTATCATTTGTGCAGATAAGGCTGTGCTACCATCTGTTTCTGCAATATCACGTACTATTTGTTCCTGTTCTTCATCCATATTATAAAAATCAGAACCTGCCTGGTAAAGTTCTGCCTGTAATTCCATCAGTTCAACATAAGCCAGATTATTGCTCATGTTGCTTTCATCAGAATATCCAATAATATCATCTAAAGTATTAATGACTGCTGCAAAATCATTTTCATATAAATATATTTCAGCAAGCCTTTTGTGCTGTTCTGGGTAAGTTGACATTGCCAGTAATGATTTGGCAGTTGCCATGTCGTCAGATTTTATATAATAATTGACTTTAGTATTTTCCAGTGTTTGCACTTGTGCTTCGTACCAGATGATCCTGCGTTCTGCTTTCTCTCTTTCAGATACCCCAAGCTGTGCATTATCAATGTTTTTCATAATGCCATTAGGCAAATTCCGGTTAAGAACAGCATCATAAACAGGGTCGGTTACAGGAGAATTAGCCACAATTACCTGTTGTACATGGCCGGGTGGTAAAGGCGTGGGTTTATCCTCCAATGCAGCTATCATTATTTCATCTGACAGGTAAGGTGAAGCATTCAGCAATTCATTTTTTACCTGCCCGTTAGGTGGCAGAGAAAACAAGTCCCCGCTCAAAATCATTGTTTTACAATTTTTAATGTTTTTACAAACTGATCACATTGCACCCGGACAAAGTATATACCTGCTCTCAATCCTGACAGGTAAATGTTTTCACTGCCGGTATTAATATTACAGACTGATTCTACTATTCTACCATGAATATCGCTTATTTCAACTTTCCTGATAGCCTGATCATAACTTTCAATTGTAATATACTCTTCTGCCGGGTTAGGATAAATAATAATATTTCCGGCTTTATTATTACTGTTCATCTCAACTACAGAAAGAGGCTCGGAACAGCCTTCCCAGGTGGCAGTGTCTATTTCACATGTATTACCGAGACTGTCTGTTTTTAATAACCACAGGTCGTTTTTATTCGGACGGGGATTACCTGCAATATAGCCAGTCATAACAAAACCACCATCATTGGTTAGTTGTAAGTCTTCCACATAGGTATGGGTATTTTCTCCATAATAGGTATAGCTTTTTGTCCAGAGGGTATCACCAGTGGTATCCATTTTCAGCAACCAGACCAAACGGCCATTGGCTGTGGTTGTATCTGCTTTGCCACCCGCAATCATGAACTTTCCGTCAGGCAACTGTTGAATGAACTTAAAATAGTCGTTATAATTAGGAATGCCGTATGTCTTCTCCCATTGTACACCTCCCAAACTATCAGTTTTTACTACATAACCTTCTATCTCTCCGGTTGCATCTGTTGTATAGCCAACAATAGCATATCCACTGTCTGCTGTGGCTATTCCATAACCCTTTCTGTCACTGTATGGAGTTCCGTAATATTCTTTCCATTCCTCATTCCCTAAGCTATCGGTTTTTAATAGATATAAATCCCAACTACCGGTAACAGGATTCTCAAAATCTCCGCCAATAATGTAACCGTCGTCAGCTGTAAAATCAATAGATTTTAAATCATCATGTCCAATATCCCCGTATTCTTGTTGCCATTCAATATTACCTAAATTATCTGTCTTTAATAGAAATACTTGTGTTGTAGTAAGAGTAACATCATAACTATAACCTCCAATTATAAAACCATCATCAATTTTTCTATGAAATAAACCATAATCAGCC
>JBDRPR010000528.1:0-3174 GCA_043826845.1 Bacteroidota bacterium | reverse complement strand
AATGAGAAAATTAAATATAATAACTTTAAATCCAAATTATTAACCATAAATAAATTAAAAAATGACAGCATTGATAAATAACACATTTTTATATGAGTTTTTTGGAATTCAGCTATTTGAAAAACTTGATTTTTTTGAACTTGTTGTCAGATTTATCTTTAATTTAGTTATAACAGTAATAATAGTCAGGTGGCTATATTATTCGATTGCTAAAAGAAAAGATTACTTATTTACTTATATATTAATAAGTACTATTACTTTTCTGTTATGCTATATGCTTGGAAGCGTCAAGCTTCAACTGGGTTTCGCCCTGGGGTTATTTGCTATTTTTGGTATAATAAGATATCGTACGTCACAGATTCCTATAAAGGAAATGACTTATTTATTTATTATAATTGGTGTTTCTGTAATCAATGCTCTTTCAAATAAAAAAATAAGCTATTCAGAATTATTATTTACAAATTTAATAATCATTTTTATTACATGGATTCTGGAAAAAGTATGGTTACTGAGACATGAATCAATGCGTCAGATTATTTATGAAAAAATAGACCTGATTAAGCCTGAAAATAAAAAAGAACTACATGCTGACCTTGAAAATAGAACAGGATTGAAAATTTCAAGAGTGGAAATCGGCAGAATTGATTTTCTAAGGGATACTGCAAGATTGCGTATTTATTTTTTTGAAAGCGATCAGGAATATTTTACTGATGATATGAACAACGTAGTAGATGATGATGATGATTAGAAAATGAAAAAACTTTTTATTTTAATATCACTATTTTGCCTTTTAAGGATAGGATTTTCCCAAACCAATGATTTTGAGACATGGTCTGCTATAAGTATTTCTAAAAATCTGAATGACCGCTTCAGAATTGCAGGTGAAGCAGAATTGCGTTTGCATGAAAACAGCACTAAAATAAACAAAGCATACACCGAAATAGGTTGTAAATATGATTACACCGAAAATATTGATATTAGTATTTTTTATCGCTTTGAGGAAAAAAGAAGCATCTACAATCAATACAGTTCCGGTCATAGATTTCTTATTAATCTGCTCTTATATAAAGAATACAGCAGTTTTGAAATTAGTTTGCGCAACCGGATTCAGTCAAAATATGTAAATGCTATTGAAAATGATTGGGATATTTATGCAAATAATTATTACAGAGCAAAGTTTGGATTTGATTATAAAATAAGAAAAAGCCCTGTGAAACCTTCGTTTTCAACTGAATTTTTTTATCGTATTTCCCGTAAAAATCAAAACATGTTTAATCAATACCGCATCACTTTAGGCATTAATTACAAATTCAGCAAAAAAGCTTCCATAGATTTTTATATCAGAACCCAGTCTGAATTTAATGTTGCAAATCCTGCAAACTCCCAGATAATAGGATTTTGCTATAATTATAAATTGTAACTATTTTTATATTATCAAGACTAATAGGTATTTAACCTGCATTATTCATAAAAATTCTATTCCGACATCAGATTGCAGAAATATTTTTTATTTCAAAACCATCTTCTCACTCCTCACCATCTTCCCCTCAATAACCAGCACGTCTCCCCCTCGTTTGTTCCCGACAGCTGTACGGGAGAGGGGGATATGTTATTGAGTTTATAACTCATTCTATACAGCAAATTGTCTCTTATAGCAACCTTTAGCTCGGCGAAGTCAACCTGTTTATTGACTGGCATATTGCCTCATCACTTCATTCCTCGCATTGCCATTTATTCTTTATATTTCGGTACTCTGTACCTCAATTCGTTTGATATGTTTCCTTTTTACAAATAGCGTCGGTGCTCTGCACCTTGCAATTATTTCAAAACCATCTTCTCACTCCTCACCATTTTCCCATCAATAACCAGATTACAAATATACATTTTTTTCACTACACTGTGAATAAAAGTAAATGTTTATTTATTACGGAGTTCAAATTTATATTACGGTACTCTGTACCTTACTTTCTATGGCTTATACATTTTGACAGATAGCTCCGGTGCTCTGCACCTTGCACCAGAGCATAATCGGCATTGCTTCAGTCACAGGCTCCTTCGCAATGACCTGTTAATTTTTATTTTAAAATTAATTTCTCACTCCTCACCAATTTCCCCTCTACAAACAAATTACAAACATACGTCCCCTTTACCCAACCGCTTGTATTTATTAAAGTTTTTTCTGATGTAACAGGAATTGTAGTTTTGTGGTGACCATTTAAACCCGTAATTTTTATGCTGACTGCCCGTTCGTGCGCGTCTCCAGACGCGTGCGTATAATTAACTTCAGCATAAAAATTCCCATCACTTGGGTTGGGGTAGAGTTTGAAGTTTATTTTTTCTAGATTAATAAAGCCTAATCCGGTATCATTAACTATAGTTATTGTTTTGCATGCAGTTTTCACACAACCTGTATCATTAACCGTTACGCAGACATTATAAATTCCTGTATCTGTATAAATATGTGTCGGGTCTTTTATTGATGATGTTCCGGAATCTCCAAAGTCCCAATCCCAGCTTTGTACATAGGCATTATTGTTATAAAACTGTACGTTTACTGATCCTGCTCCAAGGTAAAAGGTATCTTCATAAGTTTGTACTCGTGGTTGTAGGTATTTGCAGGTGGTATCCGGTGGCATATACCAGCGGGCAAGCCCTACTGCAGTATCTCCTCCTGCTTTTGTAAAAGAACCCCCAACATATAAAGTATCTCTGAAAACCTGCATAACATTAGAATATCCACCACTTAATCCACAACCTAAAGTATCAAACTTTGTTCCATCCCAACGGGCAATATCATTAAATAAAATTCCATCTATAGAATCTCCTGAAAGACATCCATAAATATCACCCCTGTAAAATTCAATATCATTAAATTCGGAGAATTCTCCATCATTATTGTTGATGCCTTCCCATGTAAAGCCATCATAAAATGCAATACCATCGCATAATATTGAATCATCAACTATATTAAATTGTCCAATAGTATATAAGAAATTATTTATTGTATCTAATTTCATTCTTCCAACAAACCAATTTGTGCTACCACCAACACTTACCCAACTTGTCCCGCCAGCATATTTTGCTAATGATCCCCAACCTCCAACCATATATAATTCATTATTAAAAACTTGTAGCCCCCATGCGGTTGGCATATCTCCTACATCAATAAAATTT
>JBDRPR010000527.1:0-6909 GCA_043826845.1 Bacteroidota bacterium | reverse complement strand
TTTGTGCTACCACCAACACTTACCCAACTTGTCCCGCCAGCATATTTTGCTAATGATCCCCAACCTCCAACCATATATAATTCATTATTAAAAACTTGTAGCCCCCATGCGGTTGGCATATCTCCTACATCAATAAAATTTGTGCCATCCCATGCTACTACTCGTTGACACATTGTACAAGAACCAGCATTGGAAAATCCCCCAGCCATAAAGAGTTTATTATCATATATTTCAAATGCACTGACCTCATCATTTATTCCTCCTCCTACTGAATGCCAATTGCTTCCGTTCCAGGCTGCTAAACAATATGTGTTTGATACACCTCCTGCATTATAAAAATAACCTCCAGCATATAATTCATTATTAAAAAATTTCATTGCACATATACGTCCATAATACATTCCTCCTCCAAAATTTATCCAGTTTGTACCATTCCAAGCTGAAATACTCCAATTAGTATCATTTCCTGTGGTAATGTATCTTCCACCTATATAGAGTAAATCATTATTTACATAAAAGGAATATCCAATGTCAACAGCACCTCCCAATTGGAATATTCCTGTTGTATCTTTAATCCAATGCTGGGAAAATAGAAGCTGAGAAAAAATATTTAGACTTATTAATAATATGAAGTATCTTTGTTTTATCATCTTTTTATTTTGTAATTATCATTTGTTTATATTCCAAAAGCAAATCATCTACAACAAGTCCATATACATAAGTGCCAATAGCAAATTCCTTACAATCAATCAATAATTCATTTTCTCCTCCAGTTGCGTCATATTCTGCTATAGTTTTACCAAGCATATCTTTTATAATTATTTTTCCTGTTACACCTTCGGGCAATATATAAGGAATTGTTGTTTTGTTCGTAATAGGGTCGGGGTAGTTATCGCCAAGTGAAAATTCTTTGTTTTCAGCCTTTTGATTAGTAAAACTTTCATATAATTTCAATGATTTACTATTTAACTCTTCTGGACAATCTTCTACAATCTCTCCTGTTACTATTTCTAATATTGATCTTGCACTAAATATTACATTATACTCAGGACATTCATAAGCTAAATTACGAATAAAAGCCATATCTGCACTATCCAAATCATATAATGTTTTACCCTGTTGATACAAAGATAATAAAATCTGATTTAACTGTACAAATTTTTCTACTTCAATGCTATCAATTGGCAATTCTGCAAGTTTGGCTGCAGCAGCAGTATAATCACCGTCTTTTAAGTATGTTGAAGCAAGTATTTCATTGGCATCTATAGTTCCTTCCCTCTCAGTATCCCCCTCGTTTGAAACGAGGGGTAAATGGTTCTGAGTTTGTAACTCAAGGTATACAGCAAATTGTTCATTAATTCAAAACAATTTTCTCACTCTTTACCACTTTCCCATCAATTACCAGATTACAAACATACGTCCCTTTTGCCCATCCGCTCGTATTTATTAAAGTTTTTTCTGATGTTACAGGAATGGTGGTTTTAAGATGGCCGTTTAGGATTGTAATTTTTATGCTTACCCCTCCCTGCCTCCCCTGAAAGGGAGGAGTAATTTCTGCATAAAATTCCCATCGCTTGGGTTGGGGTAGAGTTTCCGTATCCCCATAGTTTGGTCCCGACATCTATACAGGATAGAGGTTAGTGGTAAGTCGTTTATAACGACAGAAATAAATATAATGACTTCTGCGTTCGTGTTCGTGCCTAAGCTTACGGGACAGGATGAGTGAGCATGAAATCTAAATCAGCCAATCTCTATTTCAGATTTAAAACAGCATTAAATCCTCATCAAGTAGTTTTTAGCCAGAGATGAGAGTTCATCATTCCTACCCATCGAATCTGTTTTTAAGATTATTGTCATTTTAATCAATAAATTAACCATTCATGATTTGCATCAATTTCCTCTGAAAAAAAAAACTTATCTTTATCCGAAAATTTACACAATAAAGTATAACCAATGAAGATTACAATTGTCGGAACCGGATATGTCGGTCTTGTTAGCGGGACATGTTTTGCAGAAACAGGAATTACAGTTACTTGCGTGGATATTGACAAGGAAAAAATTGAGAAACTAAACAGCGGAATTGTTCCTATATATGAACCCGGTTTAAATGTTATGATTCAGAGAAATGTAGAAAAAGAACGTCTTTTCTTTTCGACAAATCTGGCAGATAGTATTCATGATTGCGAAGCAGCATTTATTGCAGTCGGGACTCCCCCTGATGAAGATGGCAGTGCAGATCTGAAATATGTTGTTGGTGTTGCCCGTGAAATTGGTCAGAATATGGATCATTATCTTGTTGTTGCTACAAAAAGTACTGTTCCTGTTGGAACGGCAAATATTGTTAAGGCTACAATTCAGGAAGAACTTGATAAAAGAGGTAGTGATCTTAAATTCGACGTTGCATCCAATCCCGAATTTTTAAAAGAAGGTGATGCAATAGATGATTTCCTGAAACCTGATAGAATTGTTATCGGAGTGGATTCTGAAGAAGCTGTAAAAATAATGCAACGACTGTATAAACCTTTTTTATTGAATAATCATCCTATTCTATTTATGGATATTACTTCAGCAGAACTTACTAAATATGCTGCAAATTCTATGCTTGCGACAAAAATCAGTTTTATGAACGATATAGCTAATCTGTGCGAAATTGTCGGAGCTGATGTGAATTCTGTCAGAAGGGGTATTGGTAGTGATTCACGTATAGGAAACAAATTTATTTATCCTGGAGCCGGATATGGAGGTTCATGTTTTCCAAAAGATGTTAAGGCTTTAATAAAAACTGCTGATGAAAAAGGACATCCTTTACAGATATTAAAAGCGGTTGAGGATGTTAATAACAGACAAAAATCTGTTATTTTTAGAAAATTGCAAAAACATTTCAAAAATGACCTGAAAGGGAAAAAAATTGCCATTTGGGGTTTATCTTTTAAACCCAATACTGATGATATGCGTGAAGCTCCTTCATTGGTTACAATAGAACTCTTGCTGGATTCTGGAGCCAGTGTATGTGCTTATGACCCTGTTGCAATGAATGAAGCAAAACGTGTACTCAAAGACAAAATAGTTTTTGGAAATGATCAGTATGAAATACTAAAAGATGCAGATGCACTTTTATTAATTACAGAATGGACAGAATTTCGTGTTCCAAAATATAAACTCATGGAAGATTTAATGAAAAACAAATTAATATTTGATGGTAGAAATATTTTTGAACCAAACGAAATGAAAGAATGGGGATGGACTTATTACAGCATTGGCAGAAAAACGATTTTTCAATAAAATATATACAATGAAAAAAATATTAGTAACAGGTGGTGCCGGATTTATAGGTTCTCATTTATGTGAAAGATTGCTTAATGATGGAAATGAAGTAGTTTGCCTGGATAATTATTTTACCGGTTCCAAAAATAATATCATCCATCTTATAAATAATCCATATTTTGAGTTGGTTAGACATGATGTCACTACTCCGTATTTTATTGAAGTCGATGAAATATTTAATCTGGCATGTCCTGCCTCTCCAGTTCATTATCAGTTTAACCCCATCAAAACAATTAAAACGTCTGTTATGGGATCAATAAATATGCTTGGTCTTGCGAAAAGAATTCATGCCAAAGTTCTTCAGGCATCTACAAGTGAAGTATATGGTGACCCTGAAGTGCATCCACAAACTGAAGATTACTGGGGACACGTTAATCCAATAGGTGTCAGGTCATGCTATGATGAAGGTAAAAGATGTGCTGAATCATTGTTTATGAATTATTATAAACAAAATAATGTAAGGATAAAACTCGTTCGTATATTTAATACATATGGCACGAGAATGAATCCAAATGATGGCAGAGTAGTTTCCAATTTTATTGTTCAGGCATTAAGAAATAAGGATATTACAATATTTGGTGATGGCAGGCAAACTCGTAGTTTTCAATATATTGATGATTTGATTGAAGGATTGACCCGAATGATGAAAACAGGAGATGATTTTGTTGGCCCTGTAAATATTGGTAATCCGGGTGAGTTTACAATGATTGATCTGGCAAATAAAATAATCGAGCTGACACAATCAAAATCAAAAATTGTCTATTTGCCTTTACCAACAGATGATCCATCTCAAAGACAACCGGATATTAGTCTGGCAAAAGAGAAACTTAGCGGTTGGGAACCAAAAATATCGCTTAATGAAGGATTGCAAAAAACTATTGAATATTTTAAAAAAGTATTATAAAAATGAAAGGAATTATTTTAGCAGGTGGCGCCGGAACACGTTTGTATCCTATAACCAGAAGTATTTCCAAACAGATAATCCCTGTTTATGATAAACCAATGATTTATTATCCATTATCTGTTTTATTGCTTGCAGGAATAAGAGATATTCTTATTATTTCCACACCAAAGGATATTCATTTGTATGAAGATTTGTTTGGTGATGGAAGTCAGTTGGGAATTAAAATTTCATACGAAATTCAACCTTCTCCTGACGGATTGGCACAGGCATTCATAATCGGAGAGAAATTTATCGGAAATGATAAAGTATGTCTGGTGCTTGGCGATAATATATTTTATGGACATGGCTTTGGAAAAATGATGCTTGATTCTGCACAGTTGCAGGATGGTGCTATTGTTTTTGGTTATTATGTCAGAGATCCGGAAAGATATGGAGTTGTTGAATTTGATTCCTCCAGAAAAGCTATTAGTATTGAAGAAAAACCAAAAGTGGCTAAATCAAGTTATGCTGTTACAGGTCTTTATTATTATTGTAACGATGTTGTAGAAAAAGCAAAATCTCTGAAACCTTCAAAGCGAGGAGAACTGGAAATAACCGACTTAAATAAATTGTATTTGGAAGAAAACAGATTAAAAGTAAATGTGCTTGGAAGAGGAGTTGCATGGCTTGATACCGGTACTCATGAGAGTTTACTTCAGGCTTCCAATTTTATTGCAACAATTGAAGAACGACAGGGACTGAAAGCATCATGTATCGAAGAAATAGCATACAAAAGAGGTTTCATTGACAAAAAGCAACTGATCGAACTTGCAAAACCTTTAATAAAAAATCAATATGGAGAATATTTGATGCGATTGGCAAATAATGAAATTATTACATACGATTAATTATGAAATTAGTAAAAACCGATATACAGGATTTGCTGATAATTGAGCCTCAGGTTTTTGAAGATAACCGTGGATATTTTTTTGAATGCTATAATCAGGAAAAATTTTCTCAAAACGGATTGAATTATTTATTTATTCAGGACAACCAATCAAAATCTTGCCATGGTGTTATCAGAGGATTACATTACCAGCTTGCTCCATATTCTCAGACAAAACTGGTGCGTGTTCTTGAAGGTTCAATTTTCGATGTGGCAGTCGATATCCGGAAAAACTCTCCTTATTTTGGTAAATGGTTTGGGGTGGAACTAAGCTCGGAAAATAAACGGCAATTATTGATACCAAGTGGATTTGCACATGGTTTTTCAGTGCTATCAGATACTGCAACAGTTCTCTATAAATGTGATCAATTATACCATAAAGAATCAGAAAGAGGAATAGTCTATAACGATAAAAATCTGGCTATTGATTGGAAAATAAAATTTCATGAAATAATAATTTCTGACCGTGATAAAGATTTTCCCGGATTTCAGGATGCAGAAATGAATTTTGTTTACTGATTAATTTTAATAAAATTTATTAATAATGACTTCAATACTTGTAACCGGATCATCCGGACAACTGGGGAATGAATTAAAAGATATTTCTAAATTATATTCTGACTTTTTTAATTTTTATTTTAAAGATATCGAAGATCTTGATATAACTAATTATGATCAGCTGGATGGTTTTTTAAAACAAAACAACATTAATTTTCTGATCAATTGTGCTGCTTATACTCTTGTGGATAAAGCTGAAGAGGATCAGAAAAAAGCATTTCTTATCAATCAAACAGGAGCAAAAAATCTGGCATTGGTATGTCAAAAATATAAAATCAAACTTGTACATATTTCTACTGATTATGTTTTTGATGGTAACAGTTCTGTACCATACGTTGAAAACGATAAAACCAATCCCAATTCAGTCTATGGTCATTCAAAATTAAAAGGAGAGGAAGAAATATTATCGGAATGTTCTGAATATTTAATTATCAGAACATCATGGTTGTATTCTGTTTATGGCAATAATTTTGTCAAAACCATAATACGATTAGGGAAAGAGAGAGATCAATTATCTGTTGTTTTTGACCAGGTTGGTTCACCTACAAATGCTGAAGATCTTGCGTTAGCGCTAATACAGATTGTTTCAAAAATTGAAATTGGAAAAGTGAAATTCAAATCCGGTATTTATCATTTCTCAAACGAGGGAATTTGTAGTTGGTATGATTTTGCAATAAAAATTCACAAATTGTCAGGTATTTCATGTGATATTATTCCAGTCGAAACAAAAGATTATCCTACTCTTGCAAAACGTCCTCAATACAGTGTATTGGACATATCTAAAATTAAACTTGATTTCGGTATAGAAATAGACCACTGGGAAAAGGCGATTGAAAGGTGTATCAGTAAAATGTTAATGTCCTGACGCGGTATATGTTCATGTGTCAATCGTTTTATTATTGATATAAATGCCATTCGGGCAAGAAATCTCAATCGATGGTTATCAAAAAAGATCGTAAGGCTCCAATATCAATAAAATAAAAAACAAAAGAGATTATTGTCCGTAGGACATTGACATTTAACAAAAAAACACTTATTATTCCGTTTGCAAATATCCTCAGAACTCCTGACTTCTCGCAGTTTTAAATCGCGGAAGATATTGTAAAAACTAACTTTAATGAGGTTCCAGGGAATATAGTTTTTGTATCATTTAAGAGTTGAACAATGTTTTCTACTGCAAGATTATATCTTTTTGCAG
>JBDRPR010000526.1:0-5492 GCA_043826845.1 Bacteroidota bacterium | reverse complement strand
AACATCCGCTCCATGTTTTGCAAAAATAATTGCAATTGATTTACCTATTCCTCTTGATGCTCCGGTAATGAGTGCAGTTTTATTTTCAAGTAATTTCATTATATTTTGATAATTATTGTTTAAAAGATTATTTTTTTAATGCTTTTTTCATTGTTTCGCCTATATCAGCAGGAGATTCAACAACCAATATTCCGCATTCTTTCATTATTTTCATCTTGGCTTCAGCAGTATCATCTTTTCCGCCGATAATCGCTCCAGCATGTCCCATTCTTCTGCCTTTTGGAGCAGTCTGACCGGCAATAAATCCTACAACCGGTTTTTTAGAATGTTCCTTTACCCAAAAAGCTGCTTCTGCTTCCATGCTGCCTCCAATCTCCCCGATTAATATAATTCCTTCTGTTTCATCGTCATTCATAAGTAATTCAACCGCTTCCTTTGTTGTAGTTCCTATAATCGGATCTCCACCAATTCCAATACAGGTTGACTGACCCATTCCTGCTTTTGTAACCTGATCAACAGCTTCATAAGTCAATGTTCCTGACCGTGAAATAATTCCGATTGTCCCTTTCCTATGGATAAAACCAGGCATAATCCCCACTTTTGCTTCTCCAGGAGTAATAACCCCAGGGCAGTTGGGACCGATTAAACGACAATTTTTGTTCCTTATAAATTCTTTCACTTTTATCATATCAGAAGTAGGGATTCCTTCAGTAATTGCAACTATAACACGAATTCCGGCATCTGCAGCTTCCATTATTGCATCTGCACCAAATGCAGGAGGAACAAAAATTACCGATGTATCTGCTCCTTCATTTTTAACCGCATCAGAAACCATATTAAATACAGGCCTGTTAAGATGCATTATTCCTCCTTTTCCAGGAGTTATACCTCCAACTACCATAGTTCCGTATTCAATCATCTGTTGCGCATGAAAGGAACCTTCACTTCCGGTAAAACCCTGAACAATAACTCTTGAATTTCTATTTACCAGTACACTCATGTGTATTTTTTTTATTCAATAATTTTCAAATTTAATTTTTTTAATCCTATCTGACAAACCTTCATGAATTTTCTTTAATATAATATCACATGATTGGCTTTAATTATTTTTTTATCCACAGATAAATTAACTGAGAAAAAGGAGGAAGAAGTTTAAAGTTGACTCTTCGACTCCTCTCAGGTTGATATGTTTGAAGTTGATTAACTATCTGTTTCTTTTATTTGTCCTAAGGTACTTTCCTATAAATCGTATCATACAGTACAATATGCAAATAGTGATCTCCATATTAAGATAATTGTTCAATTATAAATTGCTTAATACAATTTCTTGTATTTTTTAATTTCTAAACGGATTAATAATCCCTCTTTTTCTCAATATTGTATATACATTGCCAATCAGGTATATAAAAATAAAAAAAGAAGTTGATAAAACCAGAGACAACATAAATACTCCTGTAAAAAACCCGGTATATATGCTAACAAATTCAGAAATACTTAAAGGAGAAACATCAGTCAGTAATAGAATAATATTTGTAATTAATAGTAATACAATAATCAGCAATAAACCAGACCCTACTGATTTTAGATCGGGAGGACTTAACTGCATATGACTGGCAATTGACAAAGAAACGTACATAAAAACATAAAACCACAAATCCTGAAAATTACTTTTCACAAAAACAGTATCAATAATATATGATACACCTCCTTTAAATGAATATAAGAATGATTCAAAACCGGAATAAGTGATTTCAACATTTTTCAATTGAAAACTATTTGATTCATTATCAATAAGCCATATATAAATCAGATAAATAATCAACGAGCCGAATATTACAGGACCAATTCCTATAAAAAAGTTACCAATGCGATGATAAATGTTCTTTTTATTATAGGTATGATTAACATAACCGAGCGTTCCATCATCAGAATTAGGCTTGTATAGTCTCATTTCGGTAATTTTATGCCCGAAAATCAGGCAAAATATAGCATGTCCAAGTTCATGTACAGGAGTTCCAATCCAGCCGGTAAACAGAATATCCATCCAACTGCCAAATGATTTTCTGAAGGTTATTCGTGTAGATCGGGCAAAAACATACAGTAAAAGTCCGAAAAGAAATAAGTTGCCGAATAGCCCAAGTATCTGTAATAAAGTAGAAGTGAGAAGATTAAAAATAAAATCCCACATTTAACTAATCTTTAAATTCAATTTTATATCGTTCTGCGGTTTTTTTCAATTCTTCAACAACTACAGGAATCAAATATATTCCTTCATTTTTATATTTTTCTTCAAGCATTCGTTCCGGGTCACCTGGAATCAGTACTTGTGGCTGCCCCTCAATACTTTTTGCATTTCTGAATGTTAAAATCCATTCATCCATGTTCTTTTTAAACTCATCGGCAGGTTGAAAAGCATCAATTCTCATTGCTCCGAAAAAGTGGCCTAGCCCCTTCCCTGCTGACTTTTCAAGTAAAGGTAGATATGGTACTTGAGGAGGTACAAAAGGTCCAAAATTGGCACCTGAAAAAACTGCTGAGAAAATATCCACAATTGATCCAAGACAATAACCTTTATGACTTCCATGTTCATAATCACCGCCAAGAGGTAATATTGCTCCTCCTTGTTTCAGAATATCAGGATCAGTTGAAGCAAAACCTTCTTTATCCTGAACAAAACCATGTTCAACTTTCTGTCCGAGTTTTGCTTTTACATTAAGTTTACCTCTGGCGATAGGTGTGGTTGCAAAATCGGCAACAAAAGGAGGTTGATTTCCTGCCGGAATTGCAACTGCAATAGGATTTGTGCCAAGCAATCTGCTGGTTGACCATGTAGGAGCTACTAATGGATTTGCGTTGGTCATGCTTATTCCAGTCATGTTTTTTTCAAGAGCCATCATTGCGAAATATCCTGCAATTCCATAATGATTTGAATTTCGTGCTGATACCCATCCAGATCCGCATTTCTCTGCTTTCTCGATTGCAATTTCCATAGATCGTTTTCCGGCTATCATTCCGAACGAATTATCACCATCAACAACAGCAGTTGAAATAGTTTCATGCACAATTTTGACCTCAGGCCTTGTATTTATTCTTCCTTTTTCAAATAAGCCTATATAATCCATAATTCTGATCATGCCATGGGAAGGAATCCCCCTGAGTTCAGCTGCAACCAAAACTTCCGCTATTACATGTGCGTCATTTTCAGGACAGCCAACCGCCATGAAAAGTTTTTGAGTAAAATCATGCAGATAATTATGAAAATACATTATTCGCCGGTTTTTTTATAAGTATATATTGAATTTGCCTGGTTTGTGGCTAAAATCACCATATCGTTAATATTCACATGAGAAGGTCTGGTTACAGCAAATAATATTGCTTCGGCTACATCTTCTGCAATTAACGGTTCAAAGCCTTCATAAACCTGCTTTGCTTTCATAGCATCCCCATTGAATCTGACTTTAGCAAATTCGGTTTCTGTCATACCCGGGGCAATCTGACTCACTTTTATGCCATATTTCAGCAAATCAATCCGCATTGCTTTTGTTAATGAATCCACGGCATGCTTGGTTGCACAATATACATTTCCGTTTGGATAAACTTCTTTCCCTGCAATTGAACCGATATTAATTATATGTCCAGACTTTCGACCAATCATTGCTGGAACAATTTTTCTTGTTATGTAAAGAAGTCCTTTCAGATTGGTATCAATCATTATTTCCCAATCTTCAATATTCCCTGAATTTATGGGATCAAGACCAACAGCCAGACCTGCGTTGTTAACCAGAATATCAATATTTTGCCAATCTGATGGCAGACGATCAATTGATTTAATTACTGCCTCATTATCACGTATATCAAAACTTAATGCCAAAGCCCTTGATTTCGTTTTTGTAGTAATTTCCTTTTCCAATTCACCAATTAACCGTGTTCTTCTCCCGGTAATTATGACATCTATTCCGATTTCTGCTAGTTTTATAGCAGTAGCCCTTCCAATACCTGAAGTTGCTCCGGTTATTAATGCAATTTTATTCATTTCTTATAAATAGGTATATATTTGATAATAAATTTCTTGAATTTAACATTATTAAACAATATTATAAACATGATAACAAAGAAAGGTAATGCAGGAACTTTATATCTGACCAATGCCCCTATCACGGGAGTTGTTAATCCAGTAACAATAAACAAAATCATTGAAAATGATGCACAAAAATACATCAGACCTGAATTTATCCTGAGATCATTTTTACTTCCGAAAATAAAACTTAAAATAATAAATATCCAGATAACTAAATTTTCAAGAAATGCAGGAATTACCATTAAATTATGAATATCAAAAAAATGAGGCCGGCATATAACATTAAAAAGTGCGTTAGGAATGTTTACAAATATGCTAAATAAATTATTTTCCAATTTTGGAATTTCAATATAACTGCCAACATCTCTTAATGAATTAACAAGATTAATAAAATCGTGTTGTTTATTCACCAGTATTCCAAGCAAATCATAATCGAAAAAAAAGAATTTACTTAAATAAAAAATCAAAAATAAAACCACATGTGTGATTAAAAATTTCAGAAAAATAAATTTTTTATGTTTTGAGAAATTAAACCAAATTAAAAATATCATTGCAGGAATGATAGAAATTAGCACATATATCTTAATATAAAACAAAATGATAAGGCACAAAATCAATATAATGCTATTTACCACTCTCTTGTTTTTGCCAATCAATCTGTAGATACAATAAAACATCAGTCCTAATGAAAAAATTACAATTCCTTCTTTTAAAGATCCTGATGTCCATAGCAATACCGAAGGTAATAAATAAATTGCAATGATCAGCAGCAATCTCTTATGAGGATAATATCTGTTGAAAGTTTTAAAAATTCCGGTTAATCCTGTGAATGCCAGAAATGACATAAAAATGTTGTGAACATGAATGCTGCCAAATGAAAAAAGTCGGAAAAAAGCATTAATACGTATTATTGTCCTGTTATCATTATACAAGTCATAGTTAAACTCTTTGAACCAGTTGTTTATAGATGCATAATAATGCTTAAGATCCTCACTGTTTGCGTCAATACCTGTAAGCATCCTTAAATAATCTATTGGATTATTGTATATTGCACCAAATATAATATTTCCGTCATCAAAAAATTTAAAAATATCTGAAGATGATCTATCTGAATAAAAATGCGAATAAATATATACCAAAGCGATACCGGCAACAACTTTTACAAGAAATAACAACGGCAGCACATATCTTGACACTCCCAAAACATAAAAAAAACGAAGTTTAATTATCAGATAAATAAAAATCGCTGTATAAACAAAAATGAGTATTACATCCTTAATCATATTTCAAAAATAGCAATTTATCAAATCTGATTGTTTTTTATCAGCATTTTGATTTAAACAAGTTTAATACAACAATTCAAATTTTGCAACAATAAAAAACTTAAAGCCAAAATAATGATTTACAGCACAAT
>JBDRPR010000525.1:0-2634 GCA_043826845.1 Bacteroidota bacterium | reverse complement strand
AATGACAGATTCAACCATTTGGAAAAGAAATGCCAATGATATATATTATAATGAAGGTAATGTTGGAATCGGGGAACATACTCCAACTGGAAAACTCGTTGTGAAAAGTGATTCTACAGCAGCAATAGATGATGTAATTTTCAGCGTTTTAAATGCTGATGGAGATACTGTATTGGCTGTATATCAGGAAGGAGTCAGAATATGGGTTTCAGATGATTCAAGCAGCGCAAAGGCAAGTGGAAATCGTGGAGGTTTTGCAGTCGGTGGGTTCAGTCCTTCAAAAGCTTCAACCAACGAATATTTAAGAGTCACTCCTGATAGTGTCAGAATTTATATTGAAGAGGGAACGGGAGGCACAAAAGCAAGTGGTAACCGTGGAGGATTTGCAGTGGGTGGTTTTTCTCCTTCAAAATCTTTTACAGATTATTATATGAATGTTGAATATAATGATGATCCTGAAATTATTGATCCGGCCATGCCAAGAATGCTGTGGTATCCATATCGTGAAGCTTTCAGAACAGGAAATGTACTAATTGAGGATGTTGATAGTGTTGGTGTTAATTCAATAGCAACAGGAAATCAGTCAAAAGCTATTGGAAATTATTCTCAGGCATTTGGAGACCATGCAAGAGCTTTTGGAACAAATTCAACAGCTATTGGAAATAATGCAAATGCAATTGGATTAGATTCATATTCATTTGGAAATTATGCGACAACTGAACAGGAAGGATCTTATGCAATTGGAACTGGTGCACATGCAATTGGTTTCAGAAGTTTTGCAATAGGTTCAACGGGAGTTGATTCTGCTGGAGTTCCTACAAATCCTACAATTGCTACTGGGGATTATTCATATGCTTTTGGAATGGGTTCACAATCACAGTCTCAGGGATCATTTACTTTTGGGTCTCTTGATACTGCTTCGGGAGGTTATTCTATAGCAATTGGCAATAAGAATAGAAGTGATGGGTGGAATTCAATCGCTATCGGATATAATTCAAGAACTTACGGAGGAAATTCAATAAGTATTGGCACTGATGTAAAAGCCTATTCATCTTATTCTATTGCAATGGGATATAAAACTACAGCCACAATGCCTTCTTCTACTTCTTTTGGTTTTAATACAATTGCAAATGGCTGGTACGCAACTGCATTTGGTCAGAATACAACTGCTAGTAATGAAGCTGCTACTGCTATGGGTTCATTTACCGTTTCCTCAGGTATTTCATCTACTGCGATGGGTAGCTATACCAGTGCAACAGGGAATTATTCCACGACAATGGGAAGAAATACAACCGCTGATGGTTGGGAAACAACAGCAATGGGATATAACTCTCATGCATCAGGAACACATACAATAGCAATGGGTGGAGGTTCAATTTCTGATGGATATTGTACTTTTGCAGGAGGTGAGCAGGACACAGCACTGGGAAGCTGCAGTTTTGCATTCGGCTCTCAATCAAAAACAGGAAATTCAACATACTGTGCCACAGCTATTGGATACAAGTGTAATGCACTTAATTCTGGATCGGTTGCAATTGGTTATCAGAATACTGCATTCGGTTGGGCTTCCGTTGCCCTTGGCGAGGGAACAAATGCTTCTTCAAATTATTCATTCGCTATGGGAAGAAATTCAACGGCCTCTGGACTTTATTCAACTGCAATGGGTTACTGGGCAAATGCTTTAGGAGATTATGCTTCTGTTGCATTGGGATATGCGACAGAAGCTTCCGGTGATGCATCTTTTGCAGTGGGATATAGTACGAAAGCAACAGGAAACAGCTCTGTTGCTATGGGTTCGGGAATTGAAGCGCTGGGTAGTGGATCATTCGGAATCGGATTGAGCGGTATAGTCACAGATGTGATAACTGATAACAACACCATGGCCATTATGGGTGGAGAAGTCGGGATTGGTACAGTATCTCCCGATAAATTATTACATGTTGCCGGAGATGCCAGAATTGAAGGAAATTTGTATTATGGTCCCACTGGATCAGCAACTATATATGATAAACCTGATTATGTATTTCAAGGTAATTATTTAAAAAAATATGATATTCTTGAAGTTGAGGATTATATATTAAAAAACAATCACTTGCCATGGGTAACTTCAGCAATAAATGAAAATAATGGATTGAATTTCACTCGTATGGGATTTGAGACACTTGAGGCAGTTGAAAATGTGCAACTTCAGGTTATCGAATTAAAAAAAGAAAATGATTTATTAAAGAAAGAAAATATAGAATTTAAAAAAAGACTGGAAAATGTCGAAAAGAAATTAAATAATAAACAATAATGTAAACCATGAAAAAACTACTTTTATCATTTGAATTTATACTGATAACTCTTTGTTTATTATCACAATCCCCTCAATCTTTCAAATACCAGGCGGTAGTTCGGGATGCTACTGGTCTGGTTATTACTGACCAAAATGTGAGTATAAGGATAAGTCTGCTTGAAGGCTCAGTTTCAGGCACAGTAGTTTATCAGGAAGAACATTCGGTTACATCAAATGATTTTGGTTTGGTTAACCTGGAAATAGGGAATGGAAATGTTGTATCAGGTGATTTTAGTCTTGTACCCTGGGGAAGTGATTCATACTTTATAAAGATCGAGTTGGATGAAAACGGTGGAACT
>JBDRPR010000524.1:0-4644 GCA_043826845.1 Bacteroidota bacterium | reverse complement strand
CAGATTAGATAATAATACTGTCACAGAGATCAGGAACGAAACACCGATTGTCGATATCAAAAAAGATGTAATCGAAGACAATAAGGTAGTAAAAAACGAAAACATCTACCCGGTTCAGAATAATCAGAATAATGATTTCTATACTGAAAAACTACCTTCTGCGAAATTTGCAGCGGATATTACTGAAGGATGCTTGCCGCTTCCGGTTGCATTCAAACCGGCTGAGAACTGTGATACTGCTGTTTATTTGTGGGATTTCGGTGATGGGAATTTTTCAAACGAAAAAAGTCCTGAGTATACATATAAAAAGGCAGGGAAGTACCAGGTTTCCCTTACAATGAAGTATTTCATAACTGATCAGGTAGTTGTAAAAGTTATGGATAAGAAAATTGAAGTCTTTCCACTTCCGGAAGTATCAATAACATCCTCTGGCAATGAAATGAAATATAACTTTACAACAGAATGTGATTGCAGGAACTGTACATGGTATATTGACAATAATACAATTTCCGGTAGTAATATTTATTATACCTTTAATAATGTTGGGGAATACGAAATTAAACTTATGTGTTCAAATGATTTGGGATGCTCCGATTCAGTTACCGAAATCATTGAGATCAGTAATGACCTGAGTATTTATATACCAACCGGATTCTCTCCTGATGGTGATGGTAATAATGATACTTTCGGGCCTGTATTATCTGACCAAAACTATGATGCATTTTCAATGAAAGTATTCGGACCCGGAGGCCAGCTTGTTTATCAAACCGATAACCTTGACCATAGCTGGAACGGCAAAGTTATGAATACTACAAAATACGCGGATACAGGTGTATATTCCTATGAAATAATCATTATCCGGGAAAATGGAAAAACCTACCGCAGAATTGGCCACGTTTCATTAATCCGATAATTTTTCTTACTTTTCATTCCGGAAAACCTCTTTATATCTCAAAATTTTAGAGTGAAGAAGGCCATTAAAACACCGGATTTCAGAAAGCTGAACAGAATATTCATTGCTTCAATATTTGTGTTCGCCTTTCTTCTCTATGGAAATACAATCAAAAACGATTATGCGCTTGATGATAAATTGGTTGTAAATAATAATCCGCTGGTTGAAAAAGGGATAAATGGACTGCCGGAAATTTTTTCGACACAATATGTCACTGAAGCAACTAAAAAATTTGGCTACAGACCTGTTACACAGGCAACATATGCAATTGAGTACAGCCTTTTTGGACAAAATGCGAATGCGAGTCACTTTATCAATATTCTGTTCTACATCTTAAATCTTATTATTTTATATCATGTTTTAAAACTACTGTTGAAGAAATTCAGCCCATACCTGCCTTTTTTAATAACTTTGCTTTTTGCAGCCCATCCTATACATACCGAAGTTGTTGCAAGCCTGAAAAACAGGGAGGAAATCCTCACATATATTTTTGCACTTGGAGCCGTTTATTTTTTCTTCAGATTTGCATCAGGGAAAAGTGTACTAAACATACTGTGGGGTTTAATTATGTATGGACTGGGATACATAACCAAAATGAATATTATTTCATTTATTGTCATTATTCCATTGGTTCAGTACTTTTTTACAAGGGCGGACTGGAAAAGAATACTTGCAAGCTTTTTTATCCTGTTATTTGCAACGCTGGTATTCAGAAGATTGATTAATCAGAACTTTGATGCATCATTCAGTCCCTATTATTTTGAAAACCCGCTTTACTTTATTCATGATTTTGCCTCAAGGTTAAGTGTCTCGTTTATGTCTCTGATTGTTTATTTAAAACTGATGATTATCCCGCATCCGCTTATCAGTTACTACGGTTTTGATATGGTCCCGGTCACCGGGCCGGGCAATGTATTGGTAATACTGTCTTTTGTTATTCATGCAGGTATGTTCATCTATGCGGTTTTAAAAATCCGGAAAAGAACATTGGTGTCTTTCGCAATTCTATATTATCTCATTACGATCTCAATGTATTCCAATCTTCTTCAGCCAATTCCTGGAATAGTAGCAGAAAGGCTTATGTACAATGTCTCGCTTGGATTTATGATTGCACTTGTTGCCTTAATCTATAGAATTACAGGAAACAATATATCAGATGAAAATAGAATTGTCAAGGTAAAATGGCTGGTTATTACAATGTTAATCCTGATAATCCCCTGGTCAATCAAGACGATTGCAAGGAATACAAGCTGGGAAAACCATCTGAAACTGTATATGAATGATATCAGATATGCTGAAAGATCCTTTAAAATGCATGACCTGCTCGCCCAGGAACTGGTTATGCAATGTCAGACTAACAAAAATATTCTGAACCCTGAAAAGAAAATGAGAAAAGCTATTGAACATTATAAGAAAACGGCCGACATATACCCTGATTATTACCATACATGGAATTATATAGCCCTGATATATAGCGATTATTTTCATGATTATGACAACGCTGCAAAATATTTTAAGAAAACCGTAAGCGTAAATCCTGATTATGATGTGGGATTCATGAATCTTGGATTTGCATATGAAAAACAGAAAGAATATCAGCTGGCGATTGATAATTACAGGAAAGCCATTGAATTAAATGATACCCTTATGCAGGCAAAATATAATCTGTCAAATGTTCTTGCCATTAATGGCAATATTGAAGAAGCAATAAAAATCAACCTGAATATCATTAAGGAAGATTCAACACTTTATGTACCATACATGAATATTGGAAATTACTTTCTTATTAACAGGGACACCCTTAACGCAATAAAGTACTATGAGCAGACAATAGTCAGAAACAGACGACTTCCTGATTTATGTATTAACCTGAGTACTTATTTCTTATCAGTTGGCGACAGCATTCGGTCAAAGTATTATTTTGATATTTGGCAGGACGTAAAGAGGAAATAAAATTTTATTATTTAACAGGTGTTGAAAAAAAACATGTATTTTTTTTGAATTCAGGCAACCACACAGTTGAATATACGTCATAATTTTGATATTAATTTTACAGCTGTTATTATTTGACTTTTTTATATTTACAAATTCATACTAAAATCATTGCGCGATGAAAAATATGATCCTTATCGCCTGTATGTTTATTACAGTGCATTTTGCTATTTCACAGACTTTTTCAGTTCAGTCTTATGACCATGCATCCATGATGGTGTATAAATATTCCATTACAGGTAATGACAAGAGTTTTGAACAGGAAGTCTTTTACAGAAAAAAACTTATGACTCAACCTGATATTCTGTTTTGCATGATTGATTTAACAGGCAGTGAACTGGTAATAATTTCAAAAGAAGGATTTGATTCCGGAATGTTAACCGAAAAATTTGCAAAACGGGGATATACTGTATCTGGCGAGGATATCAACGCCTTTGATGAGGATATGTTCCTCCAGTATTACTGCAGATCTGACGCAGAGAGAAGCTCCGTAACGAATGAACACCTGCCGCAATACATACGGACAGGAGACCAGGTGAAGGATGATAAGAATTATGCTAAAGCTAAGGAAATCTGGATGAAAAAATTTCCGGATGCCTACAATAATATGATTGAAAAAAAACCTTTGACAATAGAAGAAAAACTGGAACAGGAGAAAAAATAAATTCTGACGGCAATGTCATAAAACCGATTATACCATGAGAAAGCAAATCCTTTTTGTATTACTCGCTGTTTTAATAATGTGTGTAGGCGAATTGTATTCCCAGTGCACTAATTGTGTGAGTAATTACCCTTCAGGGACAGCATCAACAACTTCTTCCACATTAACTTCGGTTACTACCTGTGCTTTTGGTGGGGAGTATTCATATTACAGCGTTACTGCTGGGGAAACCTATCAGTGGACAACCTGTGCAAACAGCGCTTTTGATACCCAACTTACACTTTTCCAGGGAGTAGGATGTGCCGGAGCGAACCTGGGATATAGTGATGATGCTTGTGGATTGCAATCTACAATTACATGGACGGCCACATTTACAGGAACTGTTACACTGCTGCTGAGCCAGTTCAACTGTACAAGCAACAGTACCTGCATGACCATCCAGTGGGCCTGCACATCATGCGGAGGCGGTGGAGGAGGTATCCCTCCCTGTGGCTCCAGCCCACCTGCTGCCGACCTTTGTGACAATGCTACACCAATATGCGACCTCAACGGATATTGCGGAAATACAAGTGCAACGTACGGTAATATTGATCATAACGGAAGCCTTGAGTGGAGTACCAGCCATAGCCTTTACCAGTTTTGCGGCTCAATTGAAAATAACTCATGGATACAGTTTACTGCCGATGCAACAACCGCAACTCTTAATGTTTGGGTCAGTAATTGCCTGTACGGTGATGGTATCCAGATGGAAATATACACAACAACAGATTGCGAAAATTATACATCAGTATCAAACTGCGAAAGCCCGGGCATTCAACAGGACTTTGTGATCAATGCAACCGGCCTTACTATTGGGCAGAATTATTACCTGATGATTGACGGTTTTGCAGGAGATGTCTGCGATTATGTGGTTGGTGCCGGTAGCGGTGTTATGACTGCTGATGCCATTGTTGTGCAAACCGGAACAAATCTGGCCACAATATGCAGTGGCGGATGTGTGAATCTTAGCGCCTCCGGGGGAACAACTTATCAGTGGTCT
>JBDRPR010000523.1:0-10330 GCA_043826845.1 Bacteroidota bacterium | reverse complement strand
CAGCTGCAATAACAAATTGATATTCATCATCAAAATGTTCAGTGATACTTAACATTACCGGAAGTTTTAACTGTATCTCCTGTTTTCTGCTTCCTGGTAGCAGGGCAATAATTTTTTTTCTTTCGAGATCATTTGATCTTATAAATAAATTAAAATCCGAACTGATATCTAATTGCTCCTGAATCGCATCCAATAGAGGGTGACCAACATAATCAACAGGAAAGTCAAACCTGCCGTAAAAGTCTTTTTCAAAAGGAAGAATTACAAACATCCTGTTGACAAATTTTTTTATTTTTTTTATTCTGGATTGCTTCCATGCCCATATTTGTGGAGAAATGTAATAAAATACTTTTATTTCGTGTTTAAAAGCAAATTCAGCCACCTTGAGATTAAAACCCGGATAATCTATCAGAATCAGAACATCAGGGCTGAAATTCAGTAAATCCGCATAACATAATTCAAAATTCCGTTTAATTGTTCTTATATTCATCAACACCTCTTTAAATCCCATAAAAGCCAGACTTTCTATATGTTTGACCAATTCTCCACCCTGGCTATACATAAGGTCACCACCCCAATACCTGAAAACTGCAGATGAATCTCTTTCTTTTAAACATTTCATCAGGTTAGAACCATGTAAATCTCCTGAAGCTTCACCCGCAATAATGTAGTATTTCATTACAAAAAAATATATTTATAAATATGTTAATAGAATAACAATACCCGCGCATAAAAAAGTTGCAAATACCACTCCTTTTGCTGAAGCCAGGTAATTTCTCCAGATAAAAACAAAGAAAAATAACAAATTAGGAATAACACACATACTCAACATCTTGGTATATATATCCATTCTCTCCAAATGATCTAAAAACTCAAAAATAGTCAGAGTTTTAAAATTTGATCTTAAAACTATTAATAAAGTAGCAATAGGAGCTAATATACCAATTACAGCCCCAATCCAGAATTTATTCAAACTAAATTTCATGTGTTTATTTTTTTATTTTTAAAATTATTGTCACATGGAATGCCCTAATAATCATATCGGTTTGTGATAAATTTTTATCATGGGCATTTCATATGTACAGGTTTTAATTATTAAGACTTCTGAACCCTGAATCAACTTTATCCGATATCCAAAAGTAATGGCTAACCAAAAGCAAACTCGCATGTGAGTTCTGGCTTTGTTGGTTACGTATAACAGATTCATCCTTTTTTTTGTTTAACGAACATAGTCGTGTTATATTTCCAATTTTTAAAATTATTAATGCTTTTATATGCCGTAAGGTCAGTATGAATTGGAACAATAGCAATATAATTATTTCCCAGTGCCCATTCATCAGTATCAGTTGCTTCAGGTTCATAATTCTTGAAATTTCCTGTCAGCCAATAATATTCACTGTTATGCGGATCAATTCTTTTGTCATATTCTTCTTTCCATACTCCTCTTGCCATGCGACATACTTTAATACCCTTTACTTCATTAATTGGAATATCAGGGAAATTAACATTCAGACAAGTACCAATAGGCGTTTGATTTTTAATGAAATTATCAAGAATCTGTTTTGAATAAAACTTTGCCATGGTAAAATCAGCATCCAGTCTGTGATTCAATAAAGATAATCCTACAGAAGGGATTTCATTAAAACAACCTTCAATTGCAGCTCCCATTGTTCCGGAATAAATAACACTTATAGATGCATTTGATCCATGATTAATACCTGAAATCAGAAAATCTGGTTTTCTGTTAAGTATTTGATTTAAACCAAGCTTAATACAGTCAACAGGAGTTCCATTTGAACTATATATTTTCAAAGAATCACTTTCCTTGATTGTTTTTATCCTCAATGGATTGTTTATAGTAATAGCATGAGACATTCCTGATTCTCCTTTTTCAGGAGCCACAACTACAATTTCTCCATATTCTGAAACAATCTCAATAAGACTCTGTAATCCTTTTGCATAAACCCCATCATCATTTGACACCAATATTAATGGTTTCGATTTTATTTCTTTTTTCATTCCCTTGAAAATTTTTACAAAAATATTCAATTCAAAGTCTGATTTATCAGATATCAAAATAATTTATCAAACATTTCATCTTTATATCTTTTAATTTTCATTGTTCGTTATAGTAAAAAAAATTACTTTTGCTTATAGTCATAATCATATATTTTATTACTTAATAAATTCTATTAAATATTGATATATATGGCATTTAGTTCATAAATGGGTAGCTAGAAAATAAATTTACGTCGATGAAAATATCATTTAGTTGGTTAAAAGAATATATAAATATTAAAGCTGATCCTGAACATATAGCTCGTGTTTTAACAGATGTCGGCCTGGAAGTTAGTGGAATAGAAATTTTTGAATCCGTTATTGGTAGTCTTGAAGGACTGGTAATCGGAGAAGTATTATCTTGCGAAAAGCATCCCAACGCTGATAAATTAACTGTTTGCGATGTAAATGTTGGTTCAGAACAACAATTAAAAATTGTGTGTGGTGCTCCAAATGTTGCTGAAGGTCAAAAAGTTGTTGTAGCAACAGTTGGTACATACTTATATCCTGATAATCAGAAAAAATTCCAGATTAAGCAAACAAAAATAAGAGGCGTTGATTCCTTTGGAATGATATGCTCAGAAAAAGAAATAGGTGTGGGTGATTCACATGAAGGTATTATGGTTCTTAACAGCAATGCAGTTGTGGGAACTCCTGCCTCCGGCTATTTTAATATTGAAAAAGATATTGTTTATAGTGTTGAACTTACACCAAACCGTATAGACGGAGCATCACACTATGGTGTTGCCAGGGATATTGCAGCTTTTTATAATCAATTTGAATCTGTAAAATTAAATAAACCTTCAATTAATGATTTTAAAATTGATAATTCATCGCTAGTTATTGATGTAGAGATAAAAAACAGCCCTGCCTGTCCAAGATATTCAGGTATTACAATTTCGGGAATTGAAGTCAGACAGTCACCAATGTGGTTACAAAACAGATTAAAATCTATAGGAATCAAACCAATAAATAATATTGTTGATTGCACTAATTATGTATTACACGAATTGGGTCATCCTCTTCATGCTTTCGACGCTGATAAAATAGAGGGGAATAAAATAGTTGTTGATAATTTACCAAATGGAACAAATTTCATCACATTGGATAATATAGAAAGAAAGCTATCAGAAAATGATTTAATGATCTGCGATATATCAAAAGGATTATGTATTGCCGGTGTGTTTGGAGGTATCGATTCGGGAATTACTGAAAATACTAAAAATATTTTTATTGAGAGTGCTTGTTTTAATTCTGTTACTGTCAGAAAAACAGCTCGTTTGCATGGGCTCAATACTGATGCATCATTCAGGTTTGAAAGAGGTGTTGATCCAAATGCTACTGTTGATGTTCTCAAAAGAGTGGCTATGCTGATTAAAAAAACAGCTGGAGGCCAGATTTCAAGCCCTGTTATCGATGTCTATCCTGAGGTTATTTACAATCAAACCGTTGAACTCCTGTTTTCAAACGTTGACAGATTAATCGGAAATGAGATTGAAAAAGAGCAAATAAAAAAAATTCTACAATCGCTGGACATAAAAGTTATTGCAGAAAAAGAAATCGGATTGCTACTTGAGATACCCTCATATAGAGTTGACGTTACAAGAGAAGTTGATGTAATTGAAGAAATATTAAGAATTTATGGATATAATAACATCAATATTTCCTCAACTGTAAGGTCTTCAGTGCAATATTCAGAAAAGCCTGATAAAGAAAAAATAATTAACAATATTTCTGATATGCTTGTTGGTCTTGGTTTTAACGAAATCATGTCAAACTCCCTGACTAAAAGCAGATATTATGATAATTTGATCAAATATCCACCCAAAAATACTGCTCGCATTTTTAACCCTTTAAGTCTTGATTTGAACGGATTAAGACAAACACTTTTGTTTGGTGGATTGGAAGCAATTTCATACAATACTAACAGAAAAAATTCAAGTCTCCGGATTTTTGAGTTTGGTAATTGTTACTATTACAATAAAAAAGATAATATCTCTTATGTTCAAAATTATTCTGAAGAAACACATCTTGCTTTATTTATTACAGGCATGAAAAATGAAAAGGGCTGGAATCAGAGTCCTTCAATCTCAAACTTTTATACTTTAAAAGCTCAGGTTAATAATATTCTGGAAAGATCAGGAATAAAAAACAGGGAAATATCAGAAAATATAATTCAAAATGAAATTTTCGACAATGGACTTGATTTCAAACATAATGAGACAATTATTTCAGAATTAGGAATAATTAACAAAAACCTTTTAAATCAATTCGATTTGTCGGAACCTGTTTACTATGCAGAAATTTATTGGGAAAAGATTTTGAATATCGTTAAAGAAGCTGAAATAAAGTTTCACAAATTACCTAAGTATCCAGAAGTCCGCAGAGATTTGTCCTTACTTATCGATAAAAATATAAAGTATTATGATTTAAAGATTGCAGCATTTCAAACTGAACAGAACATACTGAAGGATGTAATAATGTTTGATGTTTTTGAAAATGAGAAAATCGGTCTTGATAAGAAGTCGTATGCAATAGGATTTGTACTACAGGACAATAATAAAACTTTAACCGACAAACAAATAGACAATACAATGGATAGATTGATTCAAATGTATCGGGATAAATTCGGAGCCCAGCTAAGATAATTATTTATACTAATTCACCCATTTTTTAATGAATCCGGTTTTAAAAATAATTTTGTTGTTTTGCGGTTTTATATTCACAGGACTGGGATTAATAGGCATTATTGTTCCAGGACTACCTACCACTCCTTTCATGATTCTTGCTGCCTATTGCTTTATGAAGAGTTCAGACAGATTGTATAAATGGGTTATTACAAATAAACTTTTTGGAAAAAGAGTTAAAAAGTTTCTGGACAACAAAGCAATATCTCTTTGGGGAAAAATAAGTTGCATTTCTGCTATGTGGATAATGATTATCATTACAATTATTTTTTTCATAGACCTATTGTGGATAAGAATTCTTCTTACAGTTATCGGCTTGGGTGCTTCTTTATTTTTGATATCAATTAAAACGCTGAAAGAATAAATAACTATCTGTTTATATTGCTTAACACATTTATTTTCGACTTAATTATCAATATTTTTCTTTTTTTTGTATCATTATCTGAAAACCCAAATATTAATTTGAATCATGAAAAACTATATTGATTTATCGAAATATGGGATAAAAGACCCTGAAATTGTTTATTACAATTTATCGTACGACGAGATATATGAACACGAGACAAATCCCGAACTCGAAGGCTATGACAAAGGTTTTGTGACCAACCTTGGAGCAGTAGCAGTAGATACTGGAATTTTTACAGGAAGGTCTCCCAAGGATAAATACATCGTAAATGAAGAAACTTCAAAAGATAATATCTGGTGGAAAGACCCAGTAAGAAAAAACTCTGATAATAAACCCATTTCAGAACAGATATGGAAAGACTTGCTTAAAACCAGCTGTACCCAGTTAAGTGGTAAAAAGCTATATATAACTGATGCTTATTGTGGTGCAAACGAAAATTCAAGGATTAAAATAAGGATTATTTCTGAAATTGCCTGGGTTTCACATTTTGTTAAAAATATGTTTATCAGGCCTGATGAAAATGAATTAGGAAAATTTGAGCCTGATTTTGTTATGCTACATTCATGTAAAACAATTAATGAAAAATGGGAAGAACATAAATTAAACAGCGATGTATATGTTGCATTTAATTTGAAAGAGCGCATGGCAGTGATTGGAGGAAGCTGGTATGGTGGTGAAATTAAAAAAGGTTTCTTTTCTATAATGAACTATTATTTACCTCTTAAAGGAATAGCATCAATGCATTGCTCAGCAAATATGGGCAGAAATGGAGACACTGCTATTTTTTTCGGATTATCAGGTACGGGAAAAACAACATTATCAGCAGACCCTGACCGTTATTTAATTGGAGATGATGAACATGGATGGGACGATGAAGGTGTATTTAATTTTGAAGGCGGTTGTTATGCAAAATGTATAGGTTTAAGCAAAGAAAAAGAGCCGGATATTTTTGAAGCAATTAAAAAAGATGCTTTGCTTGAAAATGTCGTGTTTGATGAAAAAACCGGCGAAATAGATTTTAGCAGTTCGGCAAAAACGGAAAACACCAGGGTTTCGTACCCTATATATCATATTAATAATATAGTAAGGCCTATATCCAAAGGTGGTCATCCGAAAAAAATAATTTTTTTAACAGCAGATGCATTCGGCGTATTCCCCCCTGTAGCTAAACTGACAAAAGATCAGGCCATGTACTATTTTCTTTCTGGATACACATCAAAACTTGCCGGAACTGAAAGAGGAATAAAAGAACCCTTGCCTACATTTTCTTCGGCTTTTGGTGCGGCATTTCTATTGTTACACCCAACAGTATATGCAAAAGAACTGGCACAAAAAATGGATAAATACCAGGCCACAGCATATATGGTCAATACAGGTTGGGTTGGAGGACCTTATGGAATTGGAAAACGAATTGATCTTGACTCTACACGAAAAATCATTAAGGCTATTTTAAACGGATCATTAGACAACGCTGAATATGTTGAGTTACCAACTTTCGGTTTATTTATTCCTACTGAAGTTAAAGGAGTTGACAGTGCAATTTTAAATCCCAGGAAAAATTGGAAATATGAAAATGCTTATGTAAAACAGGCTCAGAATTTAGCGGAAAAATTTATTGAAAACTTTGAAAATTTCACAGACAGAGTAGAAGGAAAAAGGCTGATAGCTGCAGGACCGAAAAACAAATACATGAAGCAGTTCTATGCATATTATGAAGAAAGAATTAAGCAATTATCTGATGATCATCGCAATGAAGTCGTAAGACTTAAAGAACAAATATATATTTTGCAAAATTCTTTTAATGAATATATATCCTACAACACAACAAGTACCAGCTATAAAGAAAAAGACCTGAACAGACATGTTCCATTATTCTCATATTTTGGAACTGATGATAAAAAAATTATTAATGAAATCCATTCTTCAATAATTAAATTTATGAATGAAGCAGGTTTCAGCTTCTATCATATAGACAAATTACCAGAACAGTTAAATCAAAGGCTCGCAGTTACGAAAGAAAAGATTGACATTTTTGAAGTGAATCAGAAATTAAATGAAATCTATTCTGCCTTTGAACCAAAAAGTAAATCCCTATTAAAGCCTTTTGCTGAAGATGTTCTTGAAAAAACACATATTCTAAAGGAATTTGCTTTAAAAGTAGGTCATATTCTTATTGTGTTTTATACAGATGATGAAGATAAATCTTATTATGAGGTTAGAAAAATGTCGATTTCAGGCTTGATTCATTTTGATAAATATCCTGATTTAATAAAAGATCCTCAGACTTTAATTAAAGAATTAAATTCTTTCTTATAGTACAATTTTATATAACTGATAATGTAATAATACTGGCTTACTGAATTATCATTCGCTTGGTAGGACTTTTTGTATCATTAAATTCCAATCTGTAAAAATAGGAACCATGCTCAAAGTTTATTGAATTAATGGTTATAGAATGATCTACCTCAGTGACTAAAATTCTTTTTATCTCATTTCCCAAAATATTATATACAACGATATTCGCTTTAGTTTCATTAACTGGGAGTTGAAAATATATTTTTGCAGATTCTTTTACAGGATTAGGAAAAGGATCCGACAAATAAAAATCAAATTGTTCAGATTTTTCAGAAAAGTTTAAATCGCCGGAATTATCTGTTTGTGAATAAACAGTGTTACAAATAATCAAAATTATTGCAAAAAGTAATATTTTTTTCATATTCATATATAATGGTTACCAAAGTTTAATACGCTTCAGTTACATTAAAGTTGGAAAAAAATATTGAAATGTTTTTAGTGAATACCAGAATATCACATAAAAATTGATTTTACTTGTCGTTTTTGACCCTGATATATGACTAAATAATACAGACCGTTATCCAGATATATTGAATTTGTTTCCTGGGGTGAAATGCAACTGAAAATTTTTCGACTAGATGATGAAAATATTTCAATTTTATCAATATTATTTGACATTTTTATAAAAATATTCAAAATATTTGATAAATGATCGATAGAAATATCAAATAATTGTTCGAAATTCTCATTTTGACTAATAAATGTACAAGGATCAAATTCAATTTGAACGGTATCAAAACTCAAACATTCTCCATTTTCCGATACCCATACAAGTTGAAATGTCCCGTAATCAGTTGCTGTAATAGTAGTTGAAGGATTATTTACATCATTAAATGAGACAGAATCTATTAATTGCCAATTGTCAGAGAAACCGCTGCCAGTTGCATTCAATAATGTTGTTAATCCGCAGACGAATTGGTCGTTACCCGCGTACGGTATGGGAATTTCAAGAAAATTAATTGAAACCGTATCATAACCAGTTGATAGTCCATCAGTCTCTGATAATACAAATTCATACAATCCGTAATCTGAAACTGATAAACATGTTTGAACAACTGTAGGATTCGTAAAATTCACAATTGAACCGACAGTTGGTTTAGATAAAACATACCATAAAGCAGTGTTGCCAGTATTCTCTAATGCAGCATTGTTCATGCAAATATAGTTACCACATATCGAATCGTTTTGTCCTGCGTAGGGTTGAATATTTAATAACTGCTGATCTGCTTTAAGAGAAATACTGTCTAACTTAATAAAGTACGATTGTGAATCATTGTATCCACAACTGGCGTTAAAATAAAATAATACTGCAGTTTTATCTATATATGGAGTCAAATCATAAATAACTTCAAAGTACTCGCAATCTCTCAACTGATTAAAATTAATTGTCTGATTAACTATTGCATTATGATAACCGCCATCTATCCACATGTTAAAATACACTTTATCATTTGTATGACTTGCAAAAAATGAATTTGACATATTAAAGCACAAAATAACAGAATCAAGTCCTGTGCAATTAACAGCAGGAGTCCTAAGAAAATTCATCCAGTAATTATTCCATGCTCCCTGATAGGCTGCATGACCATTACTGCATCCCCCAATGGCTGAATAGTCTATTGGCGTGTAATAATCCGGAGCAAACCAGACTGATGTGGGAGCAGAAGATCCATGAACAATAACATCAGTATTGAATTCTTGTGGGCCCAGCAAAGCCTGATTAAATCCTATATGAAATAGAATAAGACAAAAAGTAAATATTAATAGGAGAAATTTCATAATAATAATTTATTTTTTAAAACGAAATCTTCGTGAACGTTTCAGACTTTCTTTTTCAATTGCATCAAAATTCTGTTCATCAGGATTGAGCATATTCCAGATTTCTGTCCAACCAGGAAACCCTCCGATATTTTTATCATCAATATAAATATCAGCATCAATCTTTCGGGAGGTGTTTTCATCAAATTTTTCTTCAGGGTAATTTTTGTTCACTGCATAAAATTCAACTCCGTTTTCTCTGCAAAAAGCAATGGCATCATCAAGTAATTCACCCTCCCTATATGTCCAAAGAATTAATTTAAAACCTTTTTTCTGAATAGCCTTCAAAGTATAAAAAGCAAATAATTTCTCCTCTCCTATTTCCGGATATTTATGCTCGACTATAGTACCATCAAAATCCACGGCAATTTTTACGTTCTGAAGATTGATTTGTTCCATATTTTAAGTTTTCTAAATTATAAAAATACAAAAAAAAGCCTGCTTCACAAACAGGCTTAAAAATATTTCAAACATTTATTATTTTTACCAATTTTATTTCTTTCTTTTTTGAGCAGGTACTTTTTTAACCTTTTCAACTTCCTCTGCTTTAATTTCTTCGACTTTTTCTTCTTTTTCTTCTTCCAAATCCAGTAAATTGTATTCGTGTAAAAAATTATACCAGGAAAACAGTTTTCTCATATCAGAAACATAAACCTTTTCACGATCATAGTTAGGTAATACCTGTTCCATCAATGATTTCAATTTCTCGTTGTCAGTTTTTTTAGGGTCAAAATCTAGTTTAGAGTTACTTGTAATATCTTTTAATTTAAGATATACTTCTCTTAAATGCACTTCTTCACTATCTGTATATATCGCTATATCCTCCAGTGCGCTGATTTTTGAGCTTGCGTACGCCGGCATTCTCTTTCCCGTTGAAATCTCTTCAACAATTATTGCGTTTTTCGATTGGGTAATATGTTTAAAAAGTCCGGGTTTACCTCCAATTGCTAATATTCCTTTTAATGCCATTTTTCTTTCTTTTTAATGCAACAAAAATAATCAGTTA
>JBDRPR010000522.1:0-2344 GCA_043826845.1 Bacteroidota bacterium | reverse complement strand
CCTCTGGAAAAATTACACCCTGCTGAAAAATATCTACAATAAAACTTGTATTTTTAAACTTTTTATAGAGCTTTCAGCCGGGTGTGCTCTGCTCATGCAGGGCACACACATCGGCTCATATTCCATGCGGGTTTCAGTGGGTTTTGAAATGTCAGTACTTTTATTTATCTTTAGACCAGCGTGATAGGACTGTGCCTTGAAAACCCGCACGAGAATATAGCCGAGTCCCGTTATGCACAAGGGGTATAGCGACATTGTCCTGACAAGATTAATTAATAAAACCCCGCTAATGTATGAGAGTAAGAAGCAATAATTTTGATAAAGCAATAAAAATATGAAAAACCCTAACAGATTATGTATCTGTCTGATATTTATTCTTGTATCATGCCCGTTTGTTTATTCACAAGGCCAGGTCAGAAAGGCAGGGATGAATCTTGACGCTATCAACGACTGGACGCCCCAGTTAATGTTTGTTGATTTAATGAAGACTTCAAGAATGTGGGTGACAAGAGATTCTGCAAATCCAAATCAATGGAATTCCGGACAGGCATTGTATTTAAGAAATGAAGATGGTTATCCTGTAAAAATTCCATATGTTTCAACTACAGTACCGCAGGTTGTGCATACACTTCTTCGGAAAGATGAAACGACTTATCCCGCTGGATTATATACACTCTGTTTTAAAGGCACTGGAAAGATTCAGCTTAAAGGTGATGCAATAGGCATTTTCAATATTTCGGATAGTTTATATCAGGTGAGTGTAAATACGGCAACAATGACAGGAATTGACTTAACAATACTTGAATCTGATTCAATAAATCCAGTTAGGGATATTCGTTTCATAATGCCCGGGTTCGACACTACAGATATTTTTCACCCGAAGTTCATTGAAAACCTTAATGGTTTTGAATTGATTCGTTTTATGATTCCTTTGCGGATTAATCAGGCTGACAATATTGTTGACTGGAACAACAGAACCACAGTAAATCATTTTACACAAACACAATATAGTGGTGTTTCCTATGAATATATTTGTATGTTATGCAATCAATTATCAACCAATCTTTGGATTAATGTTCCTCATAAAGCAGATGATAACTATATTACTCAACTTGCTGCTTTTTTATTGAATAACCTTGATTCAAATCTAAATATTTATTTAGAGTACTCAAATGAGGTTTGGAATTCTGATTTTAGCCAGAATCAATATTGCAGAGATATGGGGCTTAGTTTGGGTCTAAGTTCAAACGGACCACAGGCACAGAGGCGTTTTCAGGCAAAAAGATCAGTTGAGGTTTTTAAAATATTTGAACAGGTATTTGGAGGGAGTTCAAGATTTATAAAGGTAATTGCAGGTCAACGGGCAAGTATTTTAACAGGGCAAGAGTTACTTGCTGCGTTATTTGACTACCAAAATATTAATCCGGATTCTGTTCAAATTGACGCATATTCTGTCGGAGGTTATGTTGGAGGAAGCCTTGGTAATATTTTTGGACCGGTATCTGGAAGTACAACAATCAATGAAGTTTTGGATAGTCTTGAAAACCAAATTTACAATATTTTTGTCCCCGACATTACAGCAAATCAGTCATTGGCTGCATCTTATAACCTACCTTTATTTGCATATGAAGGAGGACAATCATTGCGTGCGACAAATCCAACATATCAACAAGATACTATCTTGACAAATATTCTTACAAACGCAAACCGTGATACAAGAATGGAAGATGTTTATTGTCAATTATTTGATGCATGGTTCAATATTGTTGGTGATAGTGGCATTTTTAATGTCTTTTCTTATGTTAATAAATATGGACCAACCGGCTCATGGGGTATATTAGAGTCTGTGTTTCAAGACACCTCGACTACTCCAAAATATAAAGCAATAAATAGATGTATTTTAAATCAGATTATTACATCTGATAACAACTTGGACGTAATAAAAAGTAAAAAACACTTACTCATATATCCTAATCCTGCTAATGATAAAGTTACAATATCATGTTCTGAAAACAGTGATATTGAAATATTTAATTTGCAAGGTCAAGTTATTAAAGTAATAAATAAATCCGATAACAACCCTAGCATTGATATATCAAAATTATTTAGCGGGGTTTACTTTATAAAGATTTCTACAAAAGATGAAATTATTGTTAAAAAATTAATCAAAGAATGACATATCATAATAACCCCGAGTGCATAGGCGGTATATTTTATTGCCGAGATAGTGAGTATTTCAGCGTTTCTGCATCTAATATACTTTCTTGTAACTTGACAGGAAAGTGCTCCCGATGCTTCGATCGGGACAGGTTTGAAATCGGCAACAAAAACATACCGCCAATCC
>JBDRPR010000521.1:0-9312 GCA_043826845.1 Bacteroidota bacterium | reverse complement strand
GCAACCATTTTATTAAAATTAAAGTCTAATGATTACGATAATGCTAAGTAAATAAGATTAATTTTTTTGCCAATTGCCCACGATTTGTTTGTTCTTCTTAAAAGGCTCATTTATTGAGCCTTTTTTTATTTTTTTGCTTCCCAATAGCATGCCTTTGGAGAAACAATGCTACCTGTTTTTTTAAGGTTTTTCATTGCTACATCTACATCTTTTTTATCTATACCGGTTATTTCAGCAATTTCACCTGCTTTTAAAGCTTTTTTTGCTTTTTTAAGTGCATCAATAACTTTTTTCTCGTTTTTCATAATGTTAATTTTTAATTTTTTAAATATATTTGTATAATTTATAATTGTATCGTATCTTTTCTTTTTTTTGTTAAGTAAAAGTAAATTAATCTTTCTTAATTATGAAAAAATTTTCCTTTTTCTTTTTCTCTTTGATTATTTTTTCAATTATTGGACATGGTCAATTGACTGTAACCGGAGGTTATACGGCAACCCAGCTGGCAGAAATTCTAGCAGGGTCAAATATTGTTGTTTCAAACGCTACATTGGTAGGGGATGCACTTTCCAGAGGTTCATTTAACGGAGTAAATACAAATCTTGGTGTTTCTTCCGGGGTGATTTTATGTACTGGTATAATAAATGATGCTTTAGGTCCTAATAATTTGACCAATAGCTCAACAGATCTTGGAGAACCCGGAACAGCTCAAATGACAGCCTTAGCTGGCGTTAATACTCATGATGCCATTACTCTTCAGTTCGATTTTGAAGTTCAGTCTGATATGATACAGTTTAGTTATGTATTTGCTTCTGAGGAATATCCGGAATATGCTCCGCCAAATAACTCAAGCTATAATGATGTTTTCGCATTTTTTATAAGTGGTCCGGGTATAACAGGTGAGGAAAATATTGCTCTTGTTCCCGGAAGCACTGATCCCGTGACTATTAATAATATCAATGCAATTACAAATAACCAGTTATATATCGACAATACCGGAGGTGCTTCTGTGCAGTTTGATGCATTTACTACTGTAATGGTTGCTAAAAAGGAGGGATTGATACCTTGCCAGACATATACACTTAAACTTGTTATTGCAGATGCAGGTGATGCTCAATGGAATTCAGCTGTTTTTCTTCAGGAAAACAGTTTGATTCAAGGGATTGTCAGTGTTCAGGCTCAGACTATTAACGCTGATGATATCGCTCTTGAAGGCTGTGTTGATGCAAGTTTTGAATTCTCATTGGATCAACCACCATCTCAGGATTATCAAATTAACTTTACAATAACCGGATCTGCTACCAATGGTATTGACTATCATTATATTGACAATACCATTATTATACCTGCTGGACAAACCGGTGCAACCGTTATTATTGATGCTATACAGGATGGTTTTCCGGAAGGTCAGGAAAATATTATGCTGATTTATAAACCTGAAATTTGTGCAGAATATGATACTGTATTTTTATATATTGATGATGCTCAACCTATCGAATTTTCTTTGACTGAAACTAATTTAAGCTGTTATCAAAATAGTTCTGGTGAAATTCTTGTTAATGCAGTAGGTGGATTTCCACCTTATACTTATCATGTTACTGATGAATTGGGTGTAACTACCCTTTATCCTTCTAATCCAGTAACAGGTCTTTCTGCAGGGACTTATGCAGTTCAGGTATATGATATATACGGATGTAAAGCTGATGCTCTGGTTATTGGAGGTATTTTTGACGCAGATACTACTTTTCTTCCTGACGGAAGTGGTGTTTCTTACACAAGTACAATAAATATTGCCGGTTTTCCAACTGGAGAGACTATTGATAATCTTTCTCAATTGCAACAAATTTGTGCAAACATGGAACACTCATACCTGGGTGATTTACAAATAAAAGTTATTGCTCCATCCGGTCAATCAGTTATTCTTAAGCAATTTGCCGGTGGTGGCTCATGCGACTTGGGAATCCCATTCGCATCAGGTCAGGTAGATGGTTCAAATAGCAATCTTACTGATCCAGGGGAGGGTTATGATTATTGTTTTAATGAAACGCCAGATCATGGCACAATGGTTAGCGAATCAAATTTTTATACTCACACTTATCCTTCTTCACTTGGTGGTGGGCAAACAGTTACTGACAATTATCTCCCTGCAGGCTCATATATATCATATCAACCGCTTAGCAATTTAGTTGGCGCTCAGAAAAATGGTGTTTGGACATTGGAAGTGACAGACCAGTACGCTCTGGATAATGGATATATCTTTAACTGGAATATTTCGCTCCTGTCTGATCTTCCGGATACAATAGTTGTTATAAGTGAGCCTCAGGGCATAGATGTCGGTGGTTTTGCCAATCAGGCAAATTGTGGAGGAAATGATGGCGCAGTAAATATAAATGTAAATGGTCTTTACCCTCCTTTTACATATTTGTGGAGCAATGGTGCCACAACAGAAGATTTGGTTAATGTTCCATCAGGAACATATACGGTAACTGTATCAGATAATAATAGTTGTTTTCAGGAAAGCAGTTATATTGTTTCAAACATCAGTAGCCTGAATATTACTAGTGTTGTCAATCATATTAACTGTCCTGGTGCTTCTACAGGGTCAATAAATATTACAGTATCCGGAGGAACACAACCATATTCGTATTTATGGAATACAGGAGCAATTACTGAGGATGTTAACGGTTTGGTCGTCGGTACTTACACAGTTACTGTAACAGATAATAATAATTGTGTGTTTATAAAAAATATATCAGTAAATCAGAATCCTGTTATTACTATTTCTTTAATTAACTCTGCAAACGAAACCTGTGGTGATTCAAATGGAAGTGTTGATATTCAGGTAACAGGAGGATCTGGTTCGTACGGTTATTTGTGGAGCAATGGAGCAAATACTCAGGATATTGTAAATTTGCATGGTGGAATATATGTTGTTACTGTTACTGATGGATTCGGATGCACTAATACGGCCTCTTATTCAATTATCAATAATGTAAGCAATTGTTCAAGTTATTGTTATCTTGATATTTCAAATTCTGTAATAGAAGATGATATTTGCGGGTCAGGTGCAGGAGAAATTGATATTACAATTCAAGATGCAACAACTCCATATATAGTTGCTTGGAGCAACGGTTCATCAATAGAGGATATTTCAAACCTGGTTTTTGGCAATTATTCTGTTACAATTAACGACGCAGCAGGATGTCAGGTAACAGAATCTTTCACTGTTGGAAATAATACAGGAACATTAGTTATTTCAAATAATCAGATAACCAGTGATGTATGTGGAAATGGCACAGGTCAGATAAATATAACAGTTTCTGGAGGCTGGCTCCCTTATTCATATATATGGTCAAACAACGAAATAAGTGAGGATATTACGGGCTTAAGTGCTGGAAATTATACTGTTGAAGTTACTGACGGAAACGGATGTGTTTTATCACAGGACTTTGTTGTTGATAATAATACCGGAAACTTTCAGGTTTCAAGTCAGGTTTTCAATGAAATTTGTAATAATAATCTTGGATCCATAAACCAGACAATTTCAGGAGGATTTTCTCCATATACATATTTATGGAGTAATTCATCAGTTAACCAGGATATTTCAGGGTTAAATTCAGGGACATATATCTGTACGGTGACTGATAATGCTGATTGTGTTTTGATAACAGAATTCACCATTATTGATCAGCCTGGCAGTATGTATATTTCAGAAATTGATGTTACTAATGAAATATGCGATAACAATCAGGGTGCAATTGATATATTTGTCATTGGAGGAAATGGAGGATACTCATATTCATGGAGTAACAGTGCAAATACAGAAGATATAAACAATCTATCTGAAGGTATTTATTCGTGCACAATTACCGATGGTGATGGCTGCCAGATCCCGACCGGATCGCAATATATTTTTAATACTGGTGGAAATCTGGAAATAACTGTGATATCTGTTTCTGACGAAATTTGCAACAATAATGAAGGTTATGCAAATATCAGTATTACCGGCGGAGATGGAAATTATACTTATTTATGGAGTAATGGATCAACTTCACAGGATTTGCTAAATGCAACAGCAGGAAATTATACAATAACCGTTACTGACGGAAATGGATGCCAGAAGTGGCATACAATAACTATTGAGAATATGCAGGGAAATATGAATCTTGTTAACTCAATTGTAACAGATGAAATATGTGGAAATGGACTCGGACAGATTGATAATGTTATTGCTGGAGGAACTACACCTTATGTATATATTTGGAACAATGGTGCAACAACACAGGATATATCAAATCTTCAAGCAGGGAATTACTTTTGCACAATAACTGACAATTCTGGTTGTGTTATTACCTCTCTTTCAACGGTGAATAATCAATCTTCAGGAATGACTGTAAGCAATATCCCAACAAATGAGATTTGTTCAGATGGAAGCGGATCAATAAATCTAACTGTATCTGGAGGTGCTTTACCTTATTATTACAATTGGAGCAATAGCGCAACATCTGAAGATATCAGCAATCTGACATCCGGTGCATATTTCTGTCAGATAACAGATAACAATAGCTGCATTATAAATACTGGAGATATTGTAATTAATAACAATCCCGGTACTCTTAGCGTGTCAGCAAATTCTGCTAATGAAATATGTAGTAATTCATCAGGGAGTATTAATCTGACAAGCACAGGTGGATCAGGAAATTACTTCTATCAGTGGAATTCGGGCCCAACGACTGAGGACATCTCTGGACTTGTTGCAGGAAATTACTTATATACTGTAACTGATGACAATGCATGTATGGTTACAGGAAATGAGGTTATTTATAATGAGCCCGGTTCTTTGATATTGACTTCGATCCAGATTGATAATGAATTGTGTAATAATAACTCCGGAGCTATTGACATTACGGTTGCAGGTGGGTCAGGAACAATCTATTACATATGGAGTAATAGCGATGTAACTCAGGATTTGGTTAATCTGAATGAAGGATTATACTCCTGTACAATTACTGATGATACAGGTTGTGAAATTACTACTGATAATATTGTGGTTTCTAATGATCCGGGAACATTAGAATTATTAAATATCCAGATTCAAAGTGAGACATGCGATAATAATAATGGTGCTGTTAATATTACTATTCAGGGGGGCGTTGCACCAATAACCTATTTATGGAACACAGGTGCAATTACACAGGATCTTACTGGATTGAATTATGGAAATTATACATGTACCGTAACCGATGCAAACTCTTGCTCATTAATAATTTATGCAACAGTGAATAACTCTTCAGGTACTTTAAATGTTTATAGTTATGTTGTAACTGACGAGACTTGTGATAATCAAAACGGTGCAATTGATATTTCTGTACAGGGTGGTACTATCCCATACACTTATTTGTGGAGTAATAATTTGACAACACAGGATATTTCCGGATTAAATTCAGGTAATTATATGTGTCAGGTTACAGATAATAATAGTTGTGTTATTGTTTTTAACACAACAGTAAACAGTTTGGGTGGAAATTTTGTTATTTCCGAATATTCTATTGACAATGAATTGTGTGGAAATTCTTTAGGAGCAATTGATATTACAGTCAGCGGTGGAACATTACCTTACAGTTTTATATGGAATAATGGTAGTTTTTCTGAGGATTTAGGCGGATTAAGTAATGGGACTTATTCAGTTACAATAAATGACGTATATAGTTGTGCGACACAGGGAACATATAATATTATCAGTGAAACCGGAACTCTGTCAATTGATGACATTTTTGTTAGTGATGAAAATTGCGGTGAATCAGATGGAGCAGTTGATATAAGCTATTCGGGAGGCTACGAACCGGTTTCAATATTGTGGAGCAATGGCTCAGGTGATGAAGACATTGAAGATATTAGCGCTGGCACATATACTATAACAATTACAGACCTGTTTGGTTGCACGGCAACAGAATCTGCTGTTGTCAATAATAATTCTGGTGGATTTGCAATTACTTCGATAGATGTTGTGGATGAATTGTGTGGAAACGCCTTGGGATCAGTTGACTTGTCAATAACCGGCGGAATTCTCCCTTATGCATGGATTTGGAATACCGGAGCGACAACAGAAGATTTGATGAATCTTCAGGCAGGCACTTATTCTTGTACGATTACAGATAATAATGATTGTAAGATAATTATTTCGGAAACAGTAGATAATATAACAACCGGAATTTCATTAATAAGTGCATCCACTCAGGACGATTATTGTTCCAATGGAATCGGATACATTGACCTCGTAATTCAGGGAGGAACTCTTCCGTACACATATCTTTGGAATAGTGGTGCTGTTACTGAGGATCTTGCCGGAATAAATTCGGGATATTATGTTTGTACTATTACTGATGCATCGAACTGTACAATTATTTCAGATACATATATTATTGATAATTATATTTCAAATCTGGCTGTTACAGCAACAACTGTTGATGATTTATGTGGAAATGGAACCGGTTTGGTAAATATTACACCAAGTGGAGGATTTACACCATATTCGTACAATTGGAGTAGTGGTGCAACTTATCAGGATCTGACAAATATTTCTTATGGAAATTATATTGTAACTGTAACTGATGCAACAGGATGCGAATTGACAAATTCTTATAATATTCAGTTTTTAAATGACATCAATCTTCAATTTCAATATATAAATGTAACTGATGATATTTGTGGGCAAGGGCAGGGGGCAATTGAATTTCAGCCACTTGCTCAGGGTTCATATATATATACTTTAAACGGAATTCCCGGATCTTTGCCATTTCCAGAGTTTAATAATCTAACGCAGGGCACATATATTGTTTCAATTGTTGAAAACCAATGCTATGTTGATTCTGTGATTATTATTGAAAATATTGCGACTTTTACTTCTGATCTCACAAATGTGATTAACGAAGATTGTGGCAATGGCTTAGGCGGTATTGATATTTCAATTGCTCCGACTTCAGCTACTTATTATTATAACTGGAATAACGGCTCAGTAAATCAGGATATTTATAACTTGCATTCCGGAGTTTATACTTGTGATATTTCTGATGACAGCGGATGTCATGACGTAATTGTTGCAGAAGTATTAAATTCAGCTGTCTTTAATGTAAGTACAACGGTTACAGATGAAAACTGCGGCGATCAGTCCGGACAAATCAGTGTTCTTGTTACAGGAGCAACTGGAGTAATTTCATATCAATGGAGTACTGGTGCTGTTACACAGGATCTGATAAATATCGGAGCAGGGCAATATTATTGCACTATTACTGATGAAGCAAATTGCTCATATATTTTAAGCGAAACTGTTGTCAATAATGCTGGGAGTTTAATTTCAAACGAAACAGTATATGATGATTTTTGTAATAGCTCGCAGGGATATATTGTATTAGATGTAATAGGCGGATCTGGAAATTACAATATATTGTGGAATACAGGTCATGTTGGTGATACACTTGAAAATCTGTCAGCAGGAACTTATTTTGTCACAATAACTGATATTACCTCTGGTTGTCAATTTACAGATAATTATTCAGTTGGTAATTCAGGTTATTTTACTGTAAGCAATGTTGTTGCAAACAGTTCTTGTATAAATTGTGATGATGGCTATATAAATCTGACAATAAACGGATCAAGCCCGACCTACACTTTTATATGGAGTAATTCTGCACAGACAGAAGATATAAGCAATTTATTGTCGGGATATTATTCTGTAACGGTTTCTGATTCATGGGGATGCTCATTTGCTGATAGCTATACTGTCGGATACAGTTCATCAGTACTGACACTTTTTGAAGTAATATCAAATGATACCTGCAATTCAGGAATTGGATATATAGAACTGACCATTTCAGGAGGTTCAGGAAATTATTCATATTTGTGGAACACCGGTGACACGCTTCAGAACCTGTCCAATCTGAACTCAGGAATATATTCAGTGACCATAACAGATAATATTTATGGGCTGATCCTAACGGATGCTTATAATATTCAGAACTATGTTTCGGGATATACCGTAGCAACTGTTTCAACAGACGCAAGTTGCGGGATATGCAATGACGGGTCAATTGACCTTACTGTTACCGGATTTGGTATATACTTCTATAACTGGAGCAATGGAGCAACAACAGAAGATATCACAGATCTTTTACCGGGAGTTTATTGTGTTACAATATCAGATGGTTCAGGCTGCGAAATGTTAATCTGCGATACAGTTGATTATTTTGTTGTGTCGCAGGATGCAGATAACAATCCATTGTCATTTAGCATTTATCCGAATCCCACCAATGGAATTATCAGTATTGATTACATTCTGGAAGACAAAGAAGGAAACAGCATACATATATATAATGTGTTAGGCGAACTAATTTATTCTGAAAAGATCAACGATAAATCAGGAAGCACGACTATTGATCTGGGAGAAAATCTTCCGGGAGTATATTATGTAACAATAAAGAACAAAGATTATTCTAAAGTAATGAAGGTGGTTTTGACGAGGAAAAATTGAAAAAAAAAGATGATAGCAGAAGTGAAGGTTAATTATATACAAGAGGAAAAATGAATCAATTAAAGATATTATTTGCAATTATAATTTGGACATCCATATTCCCCACTATATCAGGGCAAAATTTTGCCCCAGTGAATGCAATATGGCATTTTCAAAAATATTGTATAAATCCTCCATGGGTAACTAATTGTGGCTATTTTACTGTTGAGGTTGTTAGGGATACGACAATTAACGGAAAATATGCAACAATAATTGAAAACAGCGACTTAGGAACGTTGATACCAAATGCTCAACTAATACTTCGAGAAGATAGTAATAAAATCTACTTCTTTGAAAATAACCAATTCAGATTATTATATGATTTCAATTTGGTTGCTGGAGATACTTTAACTTTTAGTATTCCAAATAAATGGAACTATTATGATTTTACTTGTGGATTATGCCCTGACACTTCAAAATTTGCACAAGTGGTAATTGATTCAACAGAGATTCTTATAATTGATGGACAACTATTAAAATCGTTATATACAAGGCCGATATATAATAATGATACTACATGTTTCTATAGCTGGGAACTTGGGCAAATTGTCGAAAGAATTGGAAGCTATAACGGAATTTTCGGATATTCCACTACCCAATGTTTAGGAGGATTTTATGGTAATATATATCTAAATACAGGGTATCCAATTACAAATAATGGGGTATTAACAAACTGGTGTTTCAGAAGCGGGGCGTTAGGCGGAGATGGAGATGTAAAGCTTAAAGTTTTCAGACCAAACGGAGAT
>JBDRPR010000520.1:0-5878 GCA_043826845.1 Bacteroidota bacterium | reverse complement strand
GCATATCTATATCAAAAATTTGTCAATCATCCTTCAGTAACCAGGCAAAAATTGGCAAATTGTTGATAGTACTTAGCATATTTATATTCCCACATTATACTAAAACATAACCAAAAACAATAATTAGGTCATATACGGTTTAATTTTCAATTAGAATAATATATACTCCTTTGGTATATAATTTATCAGATAATCTTCAATTAAACTGATTGATACAGCTTTTACAATATTTTCGTTTTCAGGATATGAAATCTGAAGAACAATTCCGGGAATTTTATTATAATCCAGTTCTTTTTTTAAAAAACAGGAGTTTACGGTAGGAGTGTACCATACAGTATATAATTGGATTCTGTTATAATCTTTCCATATTTCTTTTATCCGGCAGGGATAACAGGTATATCCCAATATTTCAACGGGATTATTTTTACTGCATTTTTTTTTGATAATATGATTTGGGTATTTATTATTTTCATTCTTTTTTAAAATATAACTATATGTTTTTTCATGATTTACAAGAAAAATCATAGTGTCCGAATTAAAATTTTCAATAACAGATGAATTAAAATTACCAGTAATAACATCCATCCTGTAATGTGTTTTATTAAAATAAAGAGTTTTTACTTTTCCAATTGTATCGTTATTATTATCAAATTGATAAAAATCAATCTTTGTAGTATTCTGGGAATAGCAATAACAGGCAAAGTAGCAATTTAAAAGTGTGATTATTAATAACTTTCGCATAATTTATTTCAGAATTGTTAATTATGTACTTCATTTAGAGTTTCTTAGAGCCTTTGTGCCTTAGTGGCTGTTTTTTTTGCCACAAAGACTCGAAAACACCAAATTTCACAAAGCTAACATCGAGCAAAGAAACTACAATTTTTAGAATACGATAAGTAATCACTTTTGCATCTGTTTATTTTTTATGCCATAGATTCACAGATTATTTTTCTGTGCAAATCTGAGTAATCTGTGGCAATATAATTTTTCCGTACGTTTTATTCAATTACTTTAAATTCAGTTCTGCGGTTTTTGGCTCTACCTGTATCTGATTCATTGTTAGAAATAGGTTGATTTTTACCATAACCTATGTGTGATAATCTTTCGGCAGAAATTTTATTATCAATAAGATATTGGTAAACAGTTTTTGCACGATTTTCAGATAAGGTCTGATTGCTCTCATCTGAGCCCACATTATCAGTATGACCGCTTAATTCAATTTTCAGATCAGGATGCTGAATCAGAAATGCGGTTAGTTTATCGAGTTCAACTTTTGATTCAGGTTTTAGATTAAACTTGTTTGTATCGAAAAATACATTTTTAAGTATTACACGTTGCCCAATTTTAATAGGTTGCATTGGAACATCCATTATGTAAGGGCTATTTTCAGTTGCAGAATCTTTCAGAGCAAAGTTTTCCGAGAAAAATAAATATCCTTCTTTTGAAGCATTTAGTGCATAATTTTTCCCGCTGGTAAGGCAAACAAGAAACTCACCTGAAGTGTTATCTGAAAATGATTCAATAATTAATTTACCTGTTTCAAGATCAATTAATTCCAGTTTTGCTTTTAACGGTTCTTTTGTATCGCTATCATATACAATTCCTTTAAAATATGTAGTTAAAACAGGTCGTGCTTTTTCATACAATTCAAACTTATAAATATCAATTCCTCCATAACCGCTGTCTCTTCCTGATGCAAAATATGCAATATTACCGGCTGCATTTACAATAATACTACTTTCGTCTTTGGATGTATTTATTGGATATCCGATGTTTTCTGCCTTTTGCCAGTTCCCGTTTTCATCTTTTCTTGAATAATAAATATCATTACTGCCCATGCCTGTATGACCGTAAGATGAAAAGTACAAAGTCTGATTATCCTGATGTATGAAAGGCGATTGTTCCACTTCAGTCGAGTTTATATTTGGACCAAGATTTTCGGGTTCAGAAAAAGTTCCATCATCATTTATTTTTGTTTGCCATATATCCCATTGTCCAATAGATTTTGGTCTGTCGCTTATAAAATAAAGCGTTCTTCCGTCAGCTGAAATTGAAGGTTGTCCTTCATATTTTGCAGTGTTAACTGTTTTCCCTATGTTAATAGGCTTTAGCCATTGTCCTGCTGATTTTTTTGTAAAATAAATATCACAATTACCTACACCGTCAAAACGGTTACAGGCAGTAAAAAACATATATTTTCCATCGGCTGAAATTGATTGAGCACCTTCGCTTGTATTTGTGTTTAATAATTTTCCCATATTTAAAGCTTTTGTCCATGTGTCAGAGTCTCTGTAACAAATGTAAAAATCTTCCTGATGATCATTTTCAAACATATATTCGTTTGGTTTTGGAAGTTTTCGGGTAATTACAAGAGTCTGTTCATCAGCGGTAATTGAAGGAAGGTATTCATCAAATTCAGAATTTACATTTTCTCCCAGATTAACAGGATTAAATGGTACAGGGTTGCTTATTGACTGAATAGCATATTTACATTGTTCAATTCTTTTTTCAGACAATATTTTATAATTAGGTTCAATGTCTTTTGTCAGTAAAAATTTTTCAAGATTTGACAATGCAGCCTGGTAATTTCCCAGATATGATTCTGTTTCAGCAAGAGCAAAGTACCCAAGCGGATATTCATCTCCCAGATTGGCAACCATATCTCTATAAACCACAGCGACTCCGTCTATTCTGTCCATCTGCATATAAATATCAACGAGCAGCAAATAGGATGGTATATATTTTTTATCAGCTTCAATTGAGGTTTTCAGTGTTTTTATAGCTTGAAGATATTCTCCCGATTGTATTTTTGAGGAAGCTTCTGCGTATAGTTCTTTTGCAAGTTTATTTTGAGAGAATAACGAAATGCCCGCAAATAATATAATCGCTAAAAATAATACAGATCGGATCATTAAATAGCTTCGTTTAATTTCAAAAGTTCATCTATATACTCGCGATTATTCACTAGTCTTGGGATTTTATGCTGACCTCCAAGTTTGCCTTTCAATTTCAGCCAATGGTAAAATAATCCATTTTTTGCAATCTGTACTTTAGGAAAGGTTAAAGTTAAATTTTTATATCTTTTTGCTTCGTAATCGGAATTTAAGGATTTCAGTGCATTATCAAGCAATTCCATAAAATAATCTATGTTATCCGGATTTTTCTCAAATTCAAATAACCATTGGTGTGCTCCTTTTTGATTTTCATCCATAAATACTGGTGCAGCTGTATATTCTTTTATATTCACACCTGTTTTTGAACACGCTATTTGCAGTGCTTTTTCAGCATTATCAATTATTAATTCTTCTCCAAAAGCGTTAATAAAGTGTTTTATTCTTCCGGTAATAATTATTTTAAATGGATTTCTTGAAGTAAATTTTATAGTATCTCCCAAAATATATCTCCAAAGACCTGCATTGGTGGTAATTACGATTGCATAATTTTTATTTATTTCTACATCATCAAGCTGTAAGACAGGGGGATTTTCATCTTCAACTTTATTTGCAGGAATGAATTCATAAAAAATTCCATAATCGAGCATCAGAAGCATATCTTCGCTATTGAAATCATCCTGAATTGCGAAAAAACCTTCAGATGCATTATATGTTTCAAGATATTTCATTTTTTCAGAAGGAATAATTTTTTTAAAAATTTCCCTGTAAGGTTTAAAACTCACCCCGCCATGAACAAATAACTCAAGATTCGGCCATATCTCCAGAAGGTTCTTTTTTCCTGTAATTTGTATTATGTAATTTGCTAAAACCAATGTCCATGAAGGAACTCCGGCAATATTGGTGACATTCTGGCTAATAGTGGATTTTGCCATTTTATCAATTTTTTCTTCCCATTCAGGAATCAGGGCAATGTCAGAATTTGGAGTTCTTTTAAAATCTGCCCAGAAAGGAAGATTTTTTATCATCACTGCTGAAATGTCACCGTAATAAGATTCATTGTTGAAATTATTTATCTGGTGACTTCCTCCAAGAGCCAGAGCTTTCCCTCTAAGGATCATACTTTCGGGCAGCTGGGATATATATATGGCATAAATGTCCTTGCCTCCTATAAAATGGCAATCTTCTATTGCTTCACGGCTAACAGGTATAAATTTGCTTTTATCATTTGTTGTTCCTGAAGATTTTGCAAACCATTTAATTTCAGATGGCCATAATAAATTTTGTTCACCCTGACGCAATCGTATAATATATGGTTTAATATTTTCATAATCCTGAAGAGGAATTCTTTTTGTAAACTCTTCATATGAATTTATTGAATTGTAATCATATTTTTTTCCCCATTCAGTATTTTTAGCAGTATTGATAAGCCGGAATAACGTTTCATTTTGGATTTCAATAGGATATTTACGTATAAGATCAATCTGAGTCAGTCGTTTAATAATTAACCAGGATATTATTGATCTTAAAATGGGCATGATTGTAACATAAATAGCCAAAGGTAGAAAAAATACATTATCGGCTATTAGTTCTCATGATTTTATTTATTTTTAACCCCAAATTACAATAAAATGAATTATTTCGATATTATTGTCGCAATTCCTATATTATGGTTTGGTTACAAGGGATATACAAAGGGTTTTGTAATTGAAATTGCTTCACTTGCAGCACTTATTTTAGGAATATGGGGAGGGATAAAATTATCATCTTATGCTGCGTCAATTATGATTAATGATTTTGGATGGGAATCCCAGTATATTCCATTAATTTCTTTTGGAGTAGTTTTTATTATAATTGTAATTTGTGTCCATTTGGTAGCAAAACTAGTCGATAAGTTGGTCAAAGCAGTTTCTTTAAGTTTTATAAACAGAATTGCCGGTGCGATTTTTGGTGCATTTAAGGTGTTATTAGTTATTAGTCTAATATTGATGATTTTTAACAGAATTGATGAAAAATCAGATTTTATTTCAGACGATTTCAAAGAAGGATCACTCTTGTATAAACCAATTGCCGGATTAGCTCCGGCAATTTTACCTGTTGTTGATCAGGTCAATTTTAAAAATGAAAACAAAAAAACTATTGAATAACTTCTCCTTTCAGGATCAGTACTTTAGGCTTTTCACTTGCATTGGTTTTTACAGAAATACTTTTACTGAATACACCTAATGTTTTTGCATCATAAGTTGCTATAATTTCACTTGAATGTAAGGGTTTTACCGGAGTTCTCGGATATTCAGGAACCGTACAGCCACAGCTTGATTCAACTGATGTGATTAAAATAGGTATTAGTCCGTCATTTTTAAAACCGTATGAAACAGAAACGGGTTTGTTCTTTTTTATCTTGCCAAAATCATGAATGTCATTTTCCCATGTAATAACGGCATCATCATCTGAGTTAATTAAAGATGATTGGCATATTGCGAGATTTGCAAATAACCAAAAACTGAAAATTGTTATTAGAGTTTTCATCATAATAAAATTGATTTTAAATGGGATGATAGCCTGCCCCGCTCAAGCGGGGGAATCCACCTGTTGTTAGTTTTATTATCATTGTGTTTGTGTTTTTCGAATCATGTGGGTTTTATATTTTGAATTAAATAATAAAACAAAATCTTAGCAAAGATAATTCCAAAACAATTCAAATTTGTTAATATTTATTTAAAAAGTGTTAATGGTTTGTTAATGTTTAATACATCTCATCAGGAAAAGTTGTACTTTAGCAACAATGAAAAGAGCAAAAGTTAGATTAGTAATAATACTGGGAACTATGTCAGTTATAGGGATTATTGTAATTCAAATATACTGGATGCAAAAAACTTTCAGTATAAAGGAAAAACAATTTAATCAGACAGTAAATATCGCTTTAAGGAATGTTGCAAACATTATATTTGAATATAATAGTCAGTTTCAGGAAGAAACATGTGAGA
>JBDRPR010000519.1:0-15021 GCA_043826845.1 Bacteroidota bacterium | reverse complement strand
GTAGAAAACAAGAAAACAGAATGCGGCTGCGAGTTTTTTCTTTTCGTTCTTTTCATTTTTTGCGGAAAAAAAGAAAAGAACATAATACATTAAATTGATTAAAAGCAAAATAATTATTATTACTATATCGAACTCACGTTAAAATTAAGAAAAAACGTAATAATCTAGTTGACAAGTTTTCGCTCTAACCGTATGTATCGTTAATGAAAATTGCAACTTAGTCGGTAGATTCTTTGTTCCTTTGAACTGAGACCCAAGGTTTCGTTAAACCGCAAATTCACTACCTATACAAGCTAGACCAACAGAAATCCCTACACGCCTGTCGCAAATACAGGTACATAATTTTTCAATGTCCTTATTCATAAAAAAAAGCAGTGAGTTCACTGCTTTTTTTTCATGTAGATTATTGTTCTTTCTTTTCAACTTTTGGCTTACGCACAATAAAATACACAGGCACTGCAATAATAAGAACAAGGAAGGTAAAAATTCCCCATACCCATTCATTCATACCTCTTGATTTAGCGTCTTTTCCAATAGCTATTGCAACAGCTAAAGCGATTAATAAACCTGCAATTTGTGGCATAACTAGTAATTTTAAAATTAACAGGTAAATGTAAAAAGATATTTTTAAAAAAAAATAATTTTTTATCGTTTTTTATTAACGGATTATTATTGCAGAATTAATATGTCTGATTTCCATCCAGATTTATTAAATACTTTTATGAAATACAATCCTCTTTTTTCATTTCTCATGTCAATTACATTTGAAGAATTTTTGCTGCCGAAAGAAATTGATCTGACTGTTTTTCCTTGACTATCTGCAACTTCACAATATTCAAATTCTACAGAAATATTGAATATTCCATTTCCCGGATTTGGATAAATCAGTATATTTTTATTATTATCCTTCCTGTCAACACTAACCGCGTATAATGAACTCGCCGTTAATGAAAATTCTGATGTATTGTTATAAGAATCAGTTGCAGTAGTAGTGATAAAAGTCCCTTCTGAAATTCCGGGAATTGTATCTGACCAGTTTCCAAAACCATCAGGTGTAGCAGATGCGTAATACTCTGCGCCTTCGCCAAATCCTGTGGGATCGGGAATTGCACGAAAAATTTCAATTGTACAGTTTTCCGGATTCTGTGTATCCAATTTACCGGAAACAACAGTTTCTCCTGTTCCTGAATAATAAATAACCGTATCAATTTCAGGATAATTCATCCCCTGATTTGGTCCTATGTCGCCGTCACCGGAATCATTGACATTTACACCCGGAAGATAAAGATCAATTCCCAGTCCGTTGTTTGAAAATATTGAATTACATGAAATCAGATTGAAATCATCATTATCATTCATTATTGTAACACCATTTCCCTGATTATAGGCAATAATATTTCCATTTGCCGGCGATCCTCCGATAATATTTGACTGAGGCCCCTCTCCTATTCTTATGCCATCAATACCATTTCCCAAAGAAGCAGTCCCGAAACAATCAGTACCAATTTTATTACGGGTAATCACATGCCCGTTGCATCCTGTTATATGAATAACAATTCCCTGTTGCAGATTACCTGAAATCAAATTATTATCAATCGTATGATTGATTGCAGCTCCATCAACAACAATACCGTTTGCATTAGGAATTGCATAAGCACCATAAGAATTAGTACCTATAAAATTTCCTTTAACGATATTCTCATGTGTGCCAAGGTTATAGATAAACACACCGTAACCCGAATTGCCTGATAAAAGATTTCGGTGAACAGGGTCATCTCCTCCAAGCACATTGAATGCAGCTCCGTCATCAAACAAGACTCCATAAGTGTTTGGTATCGCATAAGTGCCTGTTTCATCTGTCCCAATATAATTGCCAAAGATCTCATTATAATTGCACCCTGCTCCGAAAACCGGAACACCATAAGCATAATTACCTGAAATAATATTCCTGTCTCCACTATTTATACCTCCCACAGTATTATAAGTAGCAGCGCCTTCAATACTCACTCCGTCATAATTACCCATTGCTGATATGCCCATCCTGTCTGTACCTACGTAGTTTCCAATCACCGTATTATTACTTGCATCAACAATTCTTATTCCTATATGCTCATTGCCAGAAACAACATTTCTGTCATTCACATTACTACCTCCGATTATGTTGTCATGTGCTCCTCCGATGATCTCAATTCCGATATAATTTCCTGCAGTATCTGCAGATGTAGCATTGATACCAATATAATTACCTTTTATGGTATTGTTGGCTGAAGATGTACCAAAAATCTGTATTCCTAAAATAAATTGCTTGATACACAATCCTTTAATATGAATATTTGAAGAATTGATAATACTAAAAGCATAATCAACTGCATTATTATTTCCATCAAGTTCAATTTCAGGTCCGAGAGGATTTGTATCGCCCTGATTTGTTGTTTGAGTTGTTCCGTCAATAGTTATGTTGTCCTTTATTATATAGTTAAGGGTCGTAATAAGATTTATTGTCCAGACTCCGGTTGAGATATTATAGTTCGGATCAGAAACAGGAATATTAAATGCAATTGTATGTGGTCCTGTAAGAACATTTGCATAATCAATAGCTTCTCTTATTGATCCGGTTCCTGAATCGTTAGTGTTGGTAACTGTAAAAGTGTTAGCATGAATTTTAATACTCATGCTGATAATGACTATAGTGGTTAATAAATACTTTTGTGTCATAATATTTGCCTTTTTATAATAAATTTACTTAAAATTAATTTGTATGCCCCCCCGATATGTATCGGACTACAGGGAGAGAATAAAATTATCATTTTAAAAACTTTCTCCAATCTCTTACCCTGAACCTGTCCCGCAATAGGCTGGAGGGTCAGGGTAAAAAGAAATTGGAAAAATTTCAGCCCCCTCAAGCTCACCCTTTTTCCTAAAGGGAGTCCGCCCGCAAATTTAACAAATAAGCTTTTATTTTAAAAATTACATTATCAATATTATTGATAACATCATTATTTGTAAATCGCAATATCTTCAAATCAAAATTTTTTAATTCTGATTCTCTTCCTTTATTATATTAATAGGTTTTCCATAGCAAGGTGCAGAGCACAGACACTAAAGGGAATCCTCCCGCAAATTTAACAAATAAGCTTTTATTTTAAATATTACATTATCAATATTATTGACAACATCATTATTTGTAAATCGCAATATCTTCAAATCAAAATTCATTAATTCTGATTCTCTTCCTTTATTATATTAATAGGTTTTCCATAGCAAGGTGCAGAGCACCGACACTATTTGTAAAAAAACAATGGCCCAAAATATTAAGGTGCAGCGCACCGCCATATTATTCATTACTAAAAAAGTCAAATAAGTACTCATGTTTAAACAGAATTTCGTTCTCTGCCAACATCTCATGATATTCTTCCCTGAATGTTTTTTTATGATGATGTTTTTCCTGATTCAGAACATAGTTTATTACCGTTTTATAATTTGAACAGGAATGAGTAAATGCTCCGTATCCTTTCTGCCAGTCAAATTTAAATTTTGATAACCGGTTCGCTTTTATCCATGCGTTACTTGATGTTTTTATTTCTTCAACCAGATCGGGTATGAGATAGTTTAGATTGTAACCGATAAAAATATGTACATGATCCAATACAGCGCCTATAGCCAGCAGTTTGTGATTATAACTCTGTATGATTGTGGTGATGTATTTCTCCAGATCATCTTTCCATTCCTTCATGATCAGGGCGTTTCGGTTCTTCACTGCGAAAACAAGGTGGACGAGGCATTGGGTGTATGTGTTTGCCATAGTTTTTAATATTGCGGTGTGCTGTAACTTGATTAGCAAATTTAGTATTTTTTTTTATAGTACGGTGCGCTGCACCTTTTGATTTGTTTCCTGTTAACGGTTACAGATAGTTCGGTACTCTGTACCTCTCTTTGCCGAAGTTTCATTTTGTTTTACAAATATTGTCGGTGCTCTGCACCTATTTTTAGTATGTTTATCCTTTTTACAAATAGTATCGGTGCTCTGCACCTTAGCAAGCAAATTTACTGTTTTTCTTTATATCTCGGTGCGCTGCACCTCATTTTAGTATGCTTATCTTTTTTTACAAATATTCCGGTGCTCTGCACCTTATTTTACTCCTTTACAGTTTCTTTCATAGATTTCGGTACTCTGTACCTCTCTTTGATGTGGTTTCATTTTGTTTTACAAATAGTGTTGGTGCGCTGCACCTTGCTTTAGGTCAATTTACAACTATCTTTTTTGTTTCAACAAATCCTTCTCCCTGAATTTTTAAAAAATAAATTCCTTTTGAAAAACCTGATACATCAATTTCCCCATCATCAATAAAATTCCCGTTAAAAATCACCTGCCCCACAATATTCATTAATTCAACAGAATAAGATATATCTTTATTAAACATTTCAATGAATAATTTATCAGTGACAGGATTCGGAAAAACATATACATTTAAATCAATTGGATCACCAATATTTGTATAGTACCAATAGCATTCTGAATAAATAGAATTATGATATTTCAGTACTTCATTTTCCCAATAACATAAAAGATCATAACCATCTCCACCCACACTACCATCCCAATTATGCAATATTCCATGTATACTTCCAATTCCCTCCAGCCAGATTTCTGTCACTGATCCGCCATAATTTGAAAACAAATAATACTGCCTTCTGTCCTGACCGGCAAAAAAAATTGTATCAATGGAATCTACAATAAAAGGAAGATTAGAAAGACACCAACTATTCGAATAACTATATATTGAAGTAACATCTATTGTATCATTGATATTCGCCTCGAAATCATATATCAAATACTCTTGAGAAGATGTATCAGTCCTGTAAAATACTTTTTTATCAATTGCCTCACGAATATAACCGTATGGGATCCAATTACTCTGAAACTCATCCGTTGATCGAAAAACTTTTTTATATGTATTGGTATCAATTACTGTGTCCTGATTAAATTTAATATATTCAGTAATTATAGTAAATGAAGGCAAGCGATGTATTGCAGTACCCCACATTTTTGAAGTATCAACAATTTCCTGAAAAAAGATTACAGTTGTTGACAAGAAAAAAAGTAATGAAATAAGTTGTTTTTTCATTTCACGATTTTTTTAATACTAACTTTTTGCTGATCGGATATCTTTAAGAGATAAATTCCTGATGAATAACCTGAAATATCTATTACAAAAATACCGGAAGTTTCTTTACCTGTCAAAAATTGACCAGCATAATCAGTTAATTCAAAACAATATTTTTCATCTTCATTCATCGGTTCAATAATAAAATAATCTCCTGCAGGGTTCGGGTATATCCTAAAATTCTCACTAAAACCAATTTCTGCTTTTCCAACAATTGTAGAAAAATTTGCTGAAAATTCAGATGTATTTCCCGATGAATCTGTAGCTGTAGAAGTAACCTCTTCGCCATCGGTCAGATTTGTAGTAGCAAATGTCCAGTTTCCTGAGATATCAGGGGTGGTATTTCCAAGATAAATTATACCATCTCCGTTAAACATTGCATTTGGATCAGAAATAAAGACTTCGACAACGCAATTTTCAGGGCTTTGAGTATCTAATGTACCTGAAACAACAGCATAAGTCAAATTCGGATCATAAACCGAAGAATTTATTACAGGAAAATTCATCATTTCATTAGGACCTGTATCAGTATCTCCGGCATCATTAATATTAATACCGTATGGAAGAATATCAATACCACCAAGAACCTCGTTCTGAAAAATTGAATTTGCAGAAATTGTGTTTCCAACGGTCGCAGCATCCATTATCACTATTCCACCATTACCATTGAAAGCAATTGTGTTTCCGTTTCCAGCTCCTCCAACAACATTGTAACATGCTCCGGTAGCAATAACAACACCCGCTAATGTATTTCCCAGATCGGTGACACCATCAGTGGCAGTACCTATCAGGTTATTTGTAACAATATTGCTGTCAGCGTATTCATACAAAATAATTCCGGTTAAATTATTGCCCGAAATTATGTTATTATCAACAATATTATGACTTGGATTTGCCGAAAAACCAATACCATTACCGTTTGGAACCGCAACATTTCCAGTTCCGTCAGTTCCGATATAGTTAAAGGAAATTTCATTATAATCCGTCAGGTTGTCAGCTATTTCAATTCCGTTATAGCGATTACCTGAAATAACATTTGCATCAGCGAATGAAGAACCTCCGACAATATTATATCTTGCCCCGCCGCCGAACAAAAGCCCGATATCATTTGGAACCGTATCTGTTCCTGCTGCATTTGTGCCGATCATATTTCGTTTCACCTGATTATAATATGAGCCATTGGTAACGATAAAAATCCCATAGCTGATATTTCCTGACAATACATTTTCAAAAATATAATTATGATTTGATGAAGCATCCACACAAATTCCGGTAGCATTTGGCATGGCAACATTTCCGGTAACATCAGTTCCGATATAATTTCCGATCAGATAATTTTCAGAAGTCTGTCCGTAATAAATCATACCATAAACACGGTTTCCCGAAATAATATTACGTTCGTTTGCATTGTACCCTCCGATCCGGTTATATTTTGCAACCGTATTAAGTTCTATACCGTTTGCCTGAAATAAAGTATCACCGACTTTAAGAGAATTCAATCCGGTAGCGTCCGGACCAAAATAATTACCTATAACAACATTGCTGTCGCATGATTCGATATAAACACCAATTTCTGAATTACCTGAAATCACATTTCTTTTGTCAGCACTTGTTCCACCAATTATGTTTTTATCAGCATTGGTTTTCACCAAAACTCCTACATGGTTATCAAGAATATTCAATCCGGTTGAATCCACTCCAATGTAATTGTTAATCAAAAGATTTTCCTCTGCTCCTGTTCCGTTAATCAGAATACCGCTTTCAAGATTACCTGAAATAATGTTTCTTTCAGCAGCGGTAACTCCTCCAATAGTATTGTTTCCCGAATTTGCCAGAATAATTCCAAAAGCATTCGGCAATTTGTTTAATCCTGTGATATCAGTTCCTATGAAATTACCTGTTATTATATTATTACTGTTTATATTACTGTTTATAAGGATTCCGTCATCACTGTTTCCCGAGATAATATTTCGTTTTGAAAAAGAATTTCCTCCTATTGCATTATTCGTGGAGTTATCGATTAATATACCTATTGGATTTGGAACAGTATCAGTGCCAAGATAATTTGTCCCAATCATATTTCCCGATATTTCATTTCCGTTTCCTGTTTGTATTCCTATTCCTGCAGTATGATTTCCTGAAATAAGGTTGAATGTAATATCATTATTATACGAACCATTTGAAACAGTAATTGAAATATCATTTGGAAAAGGAGTTGATCCGTCGTATCCAACACCAAGATAACAACCTGTAATTATATTTTGATTTGAGGGAGAACCATATAGATTAATACCATAAGAAAAGTTACCAATAACAAGGTTTTTCACCTGATTATTTGGAGATGGCAGAATAAAACATTGTATAATAGAATTTGTACCGTCAATCACAATTTCAGGCCCGTAAGGATTTGTATTTCCCTGATTTGCGGTTTGAGTTGATCCGTCAATTGTTGTATAACCGGTTGTAAAATACGGGAGCTCTGTAAGAGGGCTTATAATCCACACACCTGCAGATACATTGTATCCTGGATCGGTATTTAAAATATTAAAAGCAATAATATCGGGTCCAATTGCATTCGCATCAGTTATTGCCTGACGCAGAGATCCGGCTCCCGAATCATTTGTATTGGTTACAGTGTAAGTTGCAGAAAACAGATTAAAAGAGAATAAAACAGCGACAGAAATAATTAAAAACAATTTCATCTTATTATTTTTTTATTTATTTATATTAAGGCCAGATGGTCCCGATTTGTATAGGGAACCCTTATAATCATTCCGATCGGAACGGTTTGTGATAATCCCGATACCCATCGGGATAATGGGCATTTCATATTTTTTTCAATTTGTGACTGATAACAAAAGTAATAAATTTTCCTCTTTTATTATCCGTAAATATTATTTTTTCAGATTAAGATCTGATGTAACCCGCAAATAAATTTTCGCAATTGTTTTTGTTTTTGGGTATGCATGTTTCATATTAAATAAAATAAGCTATATTTGAAAAAAAGATAAGATGAAATCCACATATCATTCTCACAATTTATTATATAATAATATCGATATAATCATTGATATGTTGGGTTTTAACAGATAAATCAAATTATTTTGTGATGAAGTTTATTAAAGAAATATTAATATTTATAATGACAGTTTTAGTTTGTATAAATTTATATGGACAAAATCAAAATTCTAATACTGAACAATACCGAAAGATTGATTCCTTGTTGAATCTTTATAAAAATGCAAATCATGACACAATAAAAATTGATCTTATAAATGAAAAAATAGGGTATTATTACGAAAGATACAAACCTGATTCATCTATAATGTATTATGAACTGGCAATAAGGCTGGCAGATAAAAATCTCGATAAAATTTCTTCAACTTCATCCCTGTTATCACAAACCTTTTCAAATCTTAAAGCAAAATCTCTCAGATATATTGGAATAGTTAATTATGAGGAAGGCAGTTACGATAAAGCCATTCAATATTTTCTCAGATCATTAAAAATTTTTGAAAAACTCGCAACAAATAGCACAACAACCGGTATGAAGCAGGATGCAAAAGCTGGAATGGCCTTGTGCTATAACAATATTGGCAATGTTCATTATGATCATTTAGAATTCGATAAGGCACTGGAATACTATTTTAAATCATTAAAACTTGATGAAGAACTTAGTGAAAAGCAAGCAATGTCAGGGTGCTATATAAATATAGGTAATGCCTACTTTGATATGAGAAACCTTGAAAATGCCAATGAATATTATTTTAAAGCACTGAATATCACAGAAGAACTTGGTGATAAAAGAGGAATGTCGAAGTGTTACAATAATATTGGAAATGTTCTGTTGTCCCAGGGCAAATTCGATGATGTAATTGAATATTATCAAAAATCTCTAAAAATTAAAGAAGAATATGATGACAAAAATGGGATAGCTATGGTAAATGCAAACATTGCCCAGCTACATAATTTAATAGCAGACTCAATAAATAACCGGCAGTCTTTTCAGGATAGAGCTAAGCATCTTAATCTGGCTATAGATTATGGTCTTAAAGCAATCGCCATCGCACATGAAATAAAAGCATGGCCATTAGAAAATCCTGTAGCAAATACTCTTATGGAAGCTTATGAAAAACTCAACAACTATAAAAAATCTCTGGAATATGCTAAAATATTTATTGCCACAAAAGACAGTATGTTCAAAGATGAGAAACTTAAATCAGTTGCTGATGCAGAAAAAAAGTTTGAAGCTGAAAAAAAACAATTACAAATAGAAAAACTTAACAAAGAAAAGGAACTTCAGTGTTCTGAAATTCTAAGACAACAAGAGCAGGGAAGCAGACAAAAATTAGTCATTATATTTATAATATGCGGACTTTTACTGGTGATCGTTTTTGCTGTATTTGTTGTGAATCGCCTTCGTATGACAAGAAAACAGAAAAAAATTATTGAAGAACAAAAATCAGTAGTGGATGATAAAAATGCATTATTGAATCAGCAAAATGAAGAAATAAGTGCCCAGCGTGATGAAATAGAAGCTCAGCGTGATATGGTTACTCAGCAAAAAGATCATATTGAAGATCAGAAAAAGAAAATCACCGATAGCATTAATTATGCAAAGCGGATACAACAGGCAGTTCTGCCAACCGGTGAATTTGCCAACAGTATTCTTGGAGAGCATTTTATTCTTTTTAAGCCAAAAGATATTGTTTCAGGCGATTTCTACTGGGCAACACGGATGAATGAGTGGTTGATATTTACTGTCGCAGATTGCACAGGACACGGAGTTCCAGGTGGTTTTATGAGTATGCTTGGTGTATCTTTCCTGAATGAAATAGTACGTAAAAAAGAAGTTTCAAAAGCAAGCGAAGTCTTAGACCATTTGCGCAATTCAATAATTGAGGCTCTTCAACAAAAAGGTCAGTCGGAAGAGCAAAAAGACGGAATGGATATGGCTATATGTGCTCTTAATACTATCCCTTTAGACACAGAAAAGGAAACATATTATCTTCAATACGCCGGCGCCAATAACCCATTGATTATTGTTACAACTTCAGGAGAACTCAAGGTAATAGAACCTGATAAGCAACCTGTTGCTATTTATGAAAAAATGACGCCATTTAAAAATAACGAAATGAATGTAAGAAAAGGTGATTGCTTGTATCTGGCAAGTGACGGATATCAAGATCAGTTTGGCGGAACAAATAGAAGGAAATTCATGGTAAAACGGATGAAAGAAGTTCTTGTTACAATTGCAAATAAGCAGATGTCAGAACAACAAAATATATTAGACAGCACATTCAGTGACTGGAAAGGAGAATTTGAGCAAATTGATGATGTGACTATTCTTGGATTAAAAATCTAAAAGCATCAAATTTGTGCTGGTTATTAAAAATCAAGCAATAAACGTGAAAAATGTAAAAAGAATAAACACCGTTAAATAAATAATGAATTAATTCGTTATAAAACATACAAATTTATTTAAAATGAAACCTCCATGGATAAAGATTCACAAACACAATAATTTAATAATCTGAAACATGGAGATTCCCCCGCTTGTGCGGGGCAGGCTATCATACAAATGAAATAAATTTTATATAATGAAAAAAATATTTAGTAACAGATTTTTACTATTTTTAAGATATATAACTGTTTGTGTTATTTCTATTCTTTTTAATAAAAATGGTTATTTGTTAAAACGCAAATTGATTATTGGAGCTGCGATCCTTTCAATTATTTCAGTTTCATGCGCTTCAAGAAGGAAACAACCTTTATGTTATGCTTTATCAGATTCAACATATTCTCAGAATATTACGATTGATCAAATAACTGAAGATATTATTTAGTCAGGTTGTCAGACCTTTAGAAATTGTTTTTTTAAGTATATTGCTGAAAATTAACAAAAACCAAATAAAAATATACTTTACGTTATTTTTTTTTCTATTTTTGTAAAAAAAACACAAATACATGAAAACCTTTGCAATAATTTTATCGACTTTTTTCCTGATTTGCTTCTTTAACATTAATGATGCTGATGCACAGAACAAAAAGAACAAACCAAACAATAAAAAATCTGTAAATAAAGAAGTCACGTCACCCATTTCTTCCGAATTTAAAAGCGAACCGGTTCCCGGAGCTGAAGTTTATGATGAAGAAGTTTTTCCTGCTGAAGCTGAGAAAAAACAAAAATCCGTAAACAAGCCAAATAAAGAAGCAAAAAAAGAGGAAGAAAAAACCAAAAAAAATAAATAGCGCCTGTAATTCTACTATATATCTAAGGTAGAAGAAAAAATATATATATAATATAATTGCTATTTAAGCCACCTCTTCTTTAAAATTCTTATCGGATTTTCCGAATAAGCTAAACAAAGGATTTAGCAACAATGATGCACCCATTCCTATTGTTCCAGCCTGAGGACTCGGTAGTGCAGGAATATCCAAAAATGGAATCCCAAAATATAAAACAAGACAAACTGTTAATCCTCCAATAGATGAAACAAGTGCGCCTGTTTTATTTACTTTTTTATTAAGTAATCCCCATATAAACGGGCCTAAAAAGAATGATCCGATAGCGCCCCAGGAAATACCAAGTATTTCAACAATTACATCAAATTCAACCAATGCAAGCAGTACAGCAAGCAAAACAAAAAAAGCACTCATTATTCTCATCAAACCTGTAAGTTTTTTGTCGCTGGCATTTTTATTAATAAATCCTGCATAAAAATCTTTGGTCACCGAGGAACTGGAAATCAGCACTAAAGCAGCAAGAGTTGACATCGAAGCAGATAATATAAGCAACAGAACCAAAACCGACATAGATTGAGGTATTACATTTGTAAGTAGCTCAGGCATTAACCGGTCAAAAACAGGAGCACCATCTGTAAAAGCGCCAGGGTTATTTTCGGGTGACAAAAACACTCGTGTTGTAGATCCCAGAAAATAGGCAACACCTCCGATTAATATGGCGAAAAAAGTTGATGCAACTGCTCCTATTTTTACAGATTTCTTATCCTTTATTGCATAGAATTTCTGAACCAGTTGTGGCATCGCAAAAGGAGCCACACTTGTCAATACTACCAATGATAATAAAGGCCACCATCCTGGAGGGCCTACTACTTCTGTCAATTTTGGTTCAATAGCAGACAATGTATCTGAAATGTTTAATAATCCTCCACCTTTATCTGTTGCATAGAAAAACAATATTAATACTCCGGCAGTCATTATTACTCCAAAAACCATATCAATCAAAGCCATAGATTTATATCCTCCCAATACTATATATAAAGCTGTAAAACCTCCCATAAAAGTTAATGCCACCCAGTATTCCATTCCGAAATTTGTAGTAAACAGATATGAAAGACCCATAAATACTGCAGCAGTATATGGGATCATAAAAACAAAAATCACAATTGATGCAAATAGTTTAATAGATCTGATTCCATATCTTTTTTCCAGAAATTCGCTCATAGTCGAAACTTTATATACCATTGACATATTTTTAATTCTCCATCCCAATAAAACCCATACAAGAGCGACTCCCACAAGAGCATTAAAAAGAGCAATCCATAATCCCGAGAATCCAAATCCCCAGCCAATTTTTCCTGCAAATCCTATAAACAGAACAGCAGAAAAATATGCTGTACCATATGAGAATGCAGACATCCATGGACCTACATTTCCTCCTCCCAGAAAAAAATCATTGAAAGACTTTGTTTTTTTTAACCCATATATACCAACAATTACAATAATTATCGCATATATCGAAAGGACTACAATCTTAGTTATCATATCTTACAATTTTTAAATCATTTTTCAGATACGTAAAGCAAAGAAAAAAAAGTGAAAGAAAAAACAACCAAAGATTTTTTTTTGACTCGCATACAAATAACGGTAAATAAGTAGATGATTATAATATCCCAATCTTGTGAAAACTTATTGTAAAATTATTGCGATTTGTGCAGGGGCAAAGAAAGTTTGGGAATTAAAAGTTGTTCGTTTATTGCACCCCGAAAATTAAAAAACTTTGTCTAGAGTTACGCTATTGTTTTGATTATTGTAATAAAATCTCAATTGAGCACTGTTTATTTTAAACTCTTTTATCTGTGAGGAGATTGCAGAAAACATTTGTCCCCATTCAGGTTCTGATATTAAGGTAGTTACAATAAATTTTATTTTTATTTCTCTTTTCGACTTATACTTATATTCTCCTGAAATACTATTTGTTGTATTTGTTCCTGATAAAATATTTTTAAACATTTTATCTTCAAAACTAATAATTACATCCAGACTGTCACTACCAATGTCATGCTTATATACCGAAGTGTCGTTTACAAAATCCTGATATGAAATAATTTTCCATGTACCTTCTATAGATTTTATAGATGAATCGTCATAAAAGCCATCCTGTATATATATATCTTCTTTGTCACATCCTGAAAATGCATACAAAAGGATAAATGTACCAAGAATCAAACTGAAAATTTTCATTAATTGATGTTTTAAATTAAAGATTGACATTTGATATAAAAAGGTTGTGTCAATCCCTTTAATTAAAACTGTAATATTAATATTTCTGTAATATTTGCAAGAAAACTAAAGTGTCTGATAAGAAAAGTCCAAATTCAAAGCCTGCCCCGATAAAGTCGGGGGCTTGCGAAGTATGAAAAAGCAGTCCGCCAGCTGGCGGATGAGCATTTTTCAGGCAAGCATAACGCAGAAGTTGGGCTTTTCTTGCAGACATTAATTATCTATGCTCCTAAAGTTGCTACCATAACTGCTTTAATAGTGTGTACACGATTTTCAGCTTCATCAAATACAATTGAAGCATCTGATTCGAAAACATCTTCAGTAACTTCCATTCCGTTTAACTTGAATTTTTTATAAATTTCTTCACCAACTTTTGTTTCACGATTATGGAATGCAGGAAGACAATGCATAAATTTAACATTCGGATTTCCTGTAGCTTTCATTGCAGCAGCATTAATCTGATATGGTTTTAATAATTTTATTCTTTCTACCCAAACTGCATCAGGTTCTCCCATTGATACCCATACATCGGTATAAAGAAAATCACAACCCTTTACTCCTTTTTTCACATCGTCGGTAATAGTGATTTTTGCTCCGGTCTCTTTTGCTATTTCTTTGGCTTGTTTTACTAAAGCAGCATCGGGCTGAACGCTTTTTGGAGCAATAGCTCTGAAGTCCATACCCATCTTTGCAGCACCGATCAATAATGAATTTCCCATATTATTTCTGGCATCTCCCAAATAAGCAAATACAACCTTATTTAAAGGTTTATCTGAATGTTCCATCATAGTAAGGAAATCTGCCAATACCTGTGTTGGATGAAACTCATTTGTTAAACCATTCCAGACAGGTACGCCTGCATATTCACCTAGTTCTTCAACAATACTTTGTCCATACCCACGATACTGAATTCCGTCATACATTCTTCCAAGCACTCTGGCAGTATCTTTCATAGATTCTTTTTGCCCGATCTGTGAGCCTGAGGGACCAAGGTATGTAACATGAGCACCTTGATCAAAAGCTGCAACTTCAAATGCACAACGTGTTCTTGTTGATGCTTTTTCAAATATCAAAGCAATGTTTTTACCCCTTAATTTTGGTTGTTCTGTTCCGGCATATTTTGCCTTTTTTAGATCCATAGAGAGATCCAATAAAAATTTGATTTCTTTTGGAGAAAAATCCAGAAGTTTTAAAAAATTTCTGTTTCTTAAGTTATAAGCCATGATTTTTGTTTTTTATTATTAGAATTAATCAATATTTAAAAATTTTCATTTTTTATTTTAATAACTGATGTTACGCAAAATAACATATTTACATTTTTTAAGATTCC
>JBDRPR010000518.1:0-4127 GCA_043826845.1 Bacteroidota bacterium | reverse complement strand
TTATGAATGACCGTTTATTTTTAAATGATTTTTATAGTGATTCAGACTTATTCATGTTTCCTCAAATACCCACATTTGAAGATTTCTTTAATAATGACAATTTTTTATTTAACGATCCTTTTTTTGAAGATTTCGAAAAATTACATCAGGAAATAATTGAAAAAATGAGAAATATGCAGGACTCTTTACTTTATCTGCCTGAAAAACTTAAAGACAAAGACGTTTTCAAGGAATCGGAAACCTACTCCTTCTAATTAATTATTTATCAGTATTTTTATTTTTTATCAAAAGAATAGAACTAATATTTTTTAATAGCGTAGAAAGTAGCAAAATACTTACTCACATTCAACGAAATTGCAATCATTCAAATCAATAAAAAGTATAATTTTTTCATTCATACTTTGCTCGATTTTCATTTCCTGTACTGAACAAAAATCAGATGTTGAAAACTGGTTTGATAATAATTTTAGTAAGGACAGATATACTGCTGCCTTAAAAAAAAGATTCTCTGTGAACGATACTGCTATAATTTGCAGTTCAGAATTCCACTATTTTGATACATTGTGCTATTATTACAGGATTAATAATTATAAACCGGTTTTTACAGAAGAAATATATTTTAATGATGAAATTGATTCAGTTTTAAGGTTTTTTGAAAATTCGAAATATCACGGATTGAATCCTGAATATTTTGACCTTGAATTTATCAGAAAAATGAAGTCTGACTTTATTGATAAAATTTTGAATGATTCAATAATTGATTACGAAAAACTTACCAATATTGAGCTTGCACTTTCAAATGCCCTTCTGAATTATGTAAACGGAATTCAGTATGGGTTTATTGATCCATATAAAATATTCCCCAGAAACTATCTGTTGCCTTTAAAAGTTAAAGATTCAACTAATTATTTTCACGTTTTTAAAACTGATAATATAAAAAAATACCTGACTGAGATTCAGCCAAAATCAAAAAGATATCTCAGACTTCAGAAATCTCTCATTTTATATTCAGAATTAAGACTATCAGGAGAATGGGATTCAATTAAATGGAAAGATCCGGATATAAAAATTGAATTGGGAGATACTTCGGAAGTTCTGAATTCTGTTGCAAAAAGACTTCTTGTTACCGGAGAACTTGACAGTATCCATAAAGATAAAATATTTCTGACCTACGACAGCATTTTATTCGAAGCAGTTAAATATTATCAGGAAATCAATGGTCTGCTCTATGATGGAGTAATTGGCCGAAGGACACTGGAACAAATGAATGTATCACTTGATGACAGAATAAAACAAATTGCAGCAAATCTTGAACGCTTCAGATGGTATGATTATCCTGACACTGGACAATATGTAATGGTAAATATACCTGAGTATTATCTATATGGTTTTGATAACGGGAATATAGGGGTTTCAATGAAAGTCTGTGTAGGTGGGAAAATAGATAAAAATTATGATGAGAGACTAAAAAGATATCTGAAAACAAAAAAGAAGTGGGATAAACCTGAAAATCATGAAACTCCGTGCATGTACGGTCTGTTCTCTCACTTCATTCTTAACCCCAAATGGCTGGTACCAATGAGTATTGCCGATAAAGAAACGATTTATAAAATTGTCAGGGATTCAAACTATATAAAAGATCAAAATTATACAATATTTGAGGATGGAATTGAAATAAATCCCGATTCAATAAACTGGGAAAAATATACAGATCGCTCTGTTCCGTTCAGGTTTCAACAGGAACCTGGAGTCTTAAATGCACTGGGTAAAATTAAATTTATTTTTCCCAATAAATTTGATGTTTATTTACATGATACTCCCAGCAGGGCAAAATTTCAAAGTTCGTTCAGAGCAGTTAGCCATGGCTGCATCAGGATACAATCGCCCCTTGACTTTGCTGAATTCCTGATAAAAAACAATGAAAAACTCCATATTGATGATATTCGTTTACATTTGGGAATGAAGCCAGAAGACAAAGAAGATGAGAAAAAATACAAGAAACGTCTGGAATATTACAAGGAAAATAGAGATTCTTCAAATTTCGGCATCAAGACCAAAACAATTTTTCTTAAACAAAAAATACCTGTTTATGTTGATTATTATACATGTTGGGTTGATGATAATAATATACTACAGCTTCGTATGGATGTTTATGAAAAAGATAAGAAAATTATTACAAACCTGAAGTTATAATGTATTTATCGGACGCTCTATGTGCTTCTATATCTTGATATTTGAAATACTACAGAGAATTAACTTTTTTAACATTTCGTTCCTTTCGTCGCCCATAACTGTATTGCATCCTGAATACATCCTACGGCGACGATTTTTCTGTTGAATATCTTTTTTACAAATATTTCGCTCCCACCTATTCATACCAAACCGCCAACAAGATGAATAAAATGAAATCTTTTGGCTGGTTTGGTTAATGCCGACGGCTAAAAAGTTTTATAACAAAAGCGAAGCGAGTTGTTTTAATTATCTTGTTAGTCAGTCGGTATCAGTTGGGCAAGCCGCTGGAGCTTAAAAAAACTTCTTCATTGGTTATTGAGTGTTGGATATTGGATGTTTGATTTTTTTAAAGATCCAAGATTCAAATCTCAAATTCCAAGACCCAAGAACTAGAAGAAATTACTTGCTTTTACATTATGACGTTACGTCTTTTTCGTCGCCAATAACTGCATTACAATTTGAGTACTTCCTGCGACGACGATTCTGCTTTTGGACTATCTTTTTTACAAATATTTCGCTCCACTGGAGCTTAAAAAAGACTTCTCATTGGATATTGAATGCTGGATATTGAATGTTGAGAATTCCAAGGCACTTTTAACTTTAAGTACTTCTTTGTCACCTATAAAATATTCACCTCAGGTTCAAGAATAATATCGAATCTGCTTTCTACTGAAATTTTAATTTCCTGAGAAAGTCTGAGAATATCATTTCCTGAAGCTTTCCCGTAATTTACAATAACAAGAGCCTGTTTGTCATGCACTCCGGCATCTCCATTCCTTTTTCCTTTCCATCCGCACTGATCAATCAGCCAGCCTGCTGCCAGTTTGATATTATTATCTTCAGCCGGGAAAAATGGCATATTTGGAAATTCTGCTTTTATCTTTTCTGCAATTTTGCTACTTACGACAGGATTTTTAAAAAAACTCCCTGCATTACCCAATTCTTTTGGATCAGGAAGTTTTCTGTTTCTTATCCTGACAATTGCATCCCGAATTGTTTGCAGATTTATTTCCTTCTCATTTTTTATCTCATCATCTACATTACCGTAATGAGTAATAAAAGCTGCCTTTTTTAATAACCTGAAAACAACATGAGTGACAATAAAGCGATTTTGATTTTCAGAAAGTTTAAAAAAACTATGACGATAAGAAAAGTCACAATCCGAATTAGAAAACTCAATGATTTTTCCTGTATTAATCTCAACAGTTTCAACTTTATAAATAAAATCTTTGATCTCGACACCAAAAGCTCCGATATTCTGTACAGGACTTGCACCGACATTTCCGGGGATAAGAGATAGATTTTCTATGCCATAATATTCATTATCAACACAAAACCGGACAAAATCATCCCAAACCTCTCCTGCCCCAACTCTCAGTTCTATAAAATCTTTATCCTTATTTAAAATCTCAATTCCTTTTATTTTAGGATAATATATAATCCCCTCAAAGTTTTTTGTAAACAGAAGATTGCTACCACCACCCAGTACAAAACGTTGAAAACATATATCAACCGGTAATTTCAGGTTTTGAATCAGTTCTTCCCTGTTATCAAATTCAATAAATACAGCAGCTTTTACATCTATTCCAAAACTATTAAATGCTTTTAAAGAAATATTTTCCCTGTCTCTATACAATGTAAATTTTTTTCACAAAGTTATTTAACAAAAACAAACCGACAAATTTATCCGTTTAATTATAGAAACAGGTTAAAGTTTTAGCAGTAATAGCAGTGACAGTATAAAAACTGCTTACTGCTCCTGTTTTCAGTGTTGGGACACCCTAAAAATTTTCATTAATAATCCTGTACAGTTCAGCTTGCTCTTCATCCATATTAAGCAACTTAGATTTTGTGTGTTTGGAATCGGGTAGTGTATATGTTATCTGGTACATATT
>JBDRPR010000517.1:0-7311 GCA_043826845.1 Bacteroidota bacterium | reverse complement strand
AAAATTTACGATATCAAAATACTCCATCAGCTCGGATGGAAATAGTTTATGTAAAAGTTTAATGTCTATTGTTTCTTCCATAATTTTTTTCGCAAAAGTATGAACTAATCTATACTTCTCCCCAACTTTTTAAAGTGACCCGATTTATCTTCAATAGACAGACGAGCGCAAACAGAAGTGCTAAGTGCCTTTATTTAATTGAGTCAATATTATAGGCTAAGATTCTTTGTTAAAAAATCTTTTAATTCCGGCAATTTATTTTGGATTATCTGCCATACAACTTTATCATCAACGCCGAAGTAATCATGGGCAATTATATTCCGAAAACCATCTATTTTAGACCATTCAATATTTGTATGCTGTTTTCTGAAATCTTCACTTAATCTAGCTGTCATTTATCCAACGACAATAAAATTCATCAATACAGCATCATATGGGACGTAATCTATTTTTAAATCTTCAAGGGAAGAAAATCGTCCTGAAATCTCAATAATTTTATTGATGGATTCAAGCATATTAAAACATAACAAATCGTCCTTGCTATACATAAATCGCCTCTTTAAGTATGATTGATTTAAATATAGGTTTAATAGCTCCTTCTCTACATAAATCAATCTTTTTATTGAAATGCAATATCAAATATTCACGCAATTCGAATTTTTTATCATATAAATCAGCTGTGTTTTCTTCAAATTCAACAATAATATCAATATCGCTTTTTTCAGTTTGCTCTTCGCGAGCATAAGAACCAAAAATGCCAATCTTGATAACATTATATTTCGTTTGAAAAAACGTCTTATTTGCTTTCAGGAAATTCAATATATCTGGTTTTGAAATCATGATCTGATTTTAATATTATTACAAAACTAATCAATTATATTAATTTATCCAAAAACTATCTTGGTGTGAAGCACATTTGTAGTTCGTCCAATAACCCCGATTCAATTTCAAATTCTGAATAAAGGTAAGCAATTTGTAGGGAGATAAAAATCTAATACAGAAATTTTTCCGGCAGTAAATGTACATAAAAGTATTTTTAGAAATCGGAATTGAAACATAAAATTATTTTTGTTGGTGTGGCAATTTTTCCTGTGTACCAACGACTAGTTGCTATTTTTCTTTCAATTTAAAATTTCCATCAATGTCAATAATGAGTTCCACTGGGTTATTATCGTTAGCAATGTCAGTCATTACAAATTCATTATTATCATTAAAGAATGTGGTATAAGTGACTTTATCAGAGGCAACATGAAGATATGTATTCTCAGCTAACGATACTTCTTTAATTGTTTCATTTTCCAGAATAACTAAAAAACCCTCATACACACCATCTGACGAAATTAAAATAATTCCCCAATTTCCTGATGGACTTGAAAATATACTACCAAGAAAATTGCTTGTGAAGTCGAAACCTAAGAGAATTTTACTTTTTGATGTATCTTTATTTATTACTTTGGTGGTTCCATTTTGATTATAAATTTCAATACTGCCAACTTCCGGTACATGACAAAAATGACCTGCTGAACTTATGTTTCTTAAGATTACCAAACAATTTGCAATCAGGAATGCGTTATCCTCCAATTCTTTTGGATTAATACTGTCTCCGCCAATAATTTTTTTAGGACGTATATAACTCTTTAGCAGTACTGAGTCCCCTTTTTTATAATAAGCTGTGTCGTTGGCAATAACTAAATTTATCAATATATCTCCTTGGTTAGAGACATTTTCAGAAACACTATCAGGTGGATTTTTCAATAAATCATTCTGTTCAATAATCTGTTTTCCGTCAGGTGTCTGGCAACCAATAAAAATCAGCAAGGTCAGATAAAAATATTTCTTCTTCATTGTAGTCTTTTTTAAGTTCGATTGTCTTTATGCACGTTAATAGACTGAATAGCATGTATATGGCATTTATATCTGTCAATTAAACAGCCCCACTATACCAACACCAATTATTATAGCATCTCCCGTTGCTCCCTGATGTATTCTATGGTTTGTCAATCCAATATAATGGTATTGTCCTTCAATCTGAAAGCCCAAATTTCTTTTTAATGGAATAATAATACCAAGCCCAAAATTATAATCAACACCTTCAATAATTACGTCATTTAAATAGCCTGTATCTTCAGTGGTAATGTTACAATACTGTGCGCCCCAAAATATGTACGGTATGTTACAAACCAGTCTGCCTATTGCAACACCAAATTGAGGACCTACACTAACTGAGTTTATTTCAACATCACCTTGTTTAGCTCTTGTTACTGACAATATTCCTCCGGCAAAAATATTATTTCCTATAAAACGATTAATAGACAATCCCAAGGAAAACATACTTTGTTTATTATGAGCCAGATCTTCATATAAATCCCCTCCTAAACTAGCAAAGCCAGCTGTACCTGAGGCAAAATAGGTATTTTTTTCAGCAATGCATTCCTGCCCGAACATACAATGTGAAATATAAAAAAGAATAAATAATAACACGAAAATGATTCTCATAAGGTTTTTTTTATAAAAATAATAAAAAAAGCCATCCGCCGGATGACGAATGACTTTTTATAATCAGAAATAATTAAAAAATTATTCTTTTATCAGAATGCCTTTTTCGAGCATTACCATCGGATCAAATGTAGCAAAATCAGCCTGATGAACCAGAACAGTCTCAATTCTTTGAGGACGACCATCGCCTTCTTTTGCATGGCAGGCAATCATATTAACGATTTCAAGTGGTAAACCTACTTTTGAAGCAATAATTGCTCCTGAAAACGGATGTCTGGCGCATTTACCTGCAAAGCTCTTTTTATATTTTCCGTTTACAAGCTCAAATTCATCAAGTTTTCCTACATCGTGCAATAAACCACCTACATATATAAAATCCATATTGATCTCAAAAGGAGGAGTATATGTTCCAGTTATCGCATTTGCAAGACCGGCAGCTCCCTTTGTAACAGCAATAGTATGTTCAACAAGATTTATTCCATGACATTCTGTTAACAAAGTAAAAGGCATGTTTTCAATATCTTCAGCATTAGTCCAGCCGCCTTGTTTTGCAGCCAATTCCCATGCATCGAGAGTTTTTTCCCTAAGTTCCTGATTCTGGATTTTATTAAGTAATTCACTGAATACTCCTTCAAAATAACTTCTCATGGTTTAAGATTTAAATGATTAAATTATAATTTTGCAATAATTGCATCGGTCATTTGTTTGGTTGATGCAGCTCCCTGATTAATCACATCAGGAGTTCCTCTCATTTTCATCATATCATAAGTTTTAACTTTCCCTTCTTCAACTACTTCTGCAATTGCTTTCTGGATTTTTGCAGAAATGGCATTTTCTCCAAGATAATCAAGCATCATACACGCTGACATAAACATTGCAATAGGGTTAACAATTGATACTTCGAAATCTGCATATTTTGGTGCAGATCCGTGAGTTGGCTCGAAAACAGCTACACCGGTTTCACCAAACTGAGCAGAGCAGGCAAATCCAAGTCCACCAATAAGGCCGGCAAAACCATCAGAAATAATATCTCCAAACATATTTCCTGCAACTAGTACGTTGTAGTCCTCAGGATTTTTTGTAATCCACATCATCTGGGCATCAATATTTGTATCCCAAACCTGTATCCCGGGATAATCGGTTTTTGCGATCTGTTGAGCCAGTTTCAGCATCATACCGCTTGTTTCTCTGATTACATTTGGTTTTTCACAAACTGTAATGCCTTTATAGCCTTTTTCTTTTGCATATTCAAAAGCTGCACGTACAATTCTCTCAGTATATTTTTTTGAAAAAATACGTGTAGAAATTGCAATCTCATTTCGTGGGTGCATGCTAAAGTTTTTTACAAAATTCGGATGACTCATCATTGCTTCCCAAACCATGTCATTTGGATTACTCCATTCAACTCCGCCGTATAGTCCTTCAGTATTCTGACGAAATATCATCACATCAACTTTTGGTTCTTCAATGGTATTGTTCTGTCCTCTTCTTATAAAATTCAAAGGATTTCCCTTAAAGGTTTTACATGGGCGCATACAAATATCCATTTTAAAATGCTGACGCATTTTTACAATCGGGCTAAAATAATTAATTCCTTTTCCTTTAAGTGCAGGACTAAGTTCGGCTTCAGCTTTATCTTTTGGCTTTGAAGTTATTGCACCAAACAATCCAACCTTATGTTCTTCGAGTAGTTTAATTGTTCTGTCAGGAAGTGGATTCCCTTCTTTACACCAGAAATCCCAGCCGATATCACCATGAACATAGTCGGCCTGAAAACCTACTGCATTTAGAAGACGAATTGCTTCCTGTGTTACAATATTTCCAATGCCATCACCGGGCATCGTAACAATAGTTCTATTTGCCATATTTCAAATTATTAGGTTTATAATTTTATTGGGCAAAAATATGACAAAAATCAATTATTTAAGGTAATAAAGAAAATATTATAAAACAGGTTTATTTTATTGCAGGCTAAAACTTCGGACAGGGTACAGCAAATGCTTTTTTCTTAAATTTTATTGATTGCATGAATTCATAAATAAGTGAAATTTCATGAGATCCTGCCGTATTTAAGGCAAGTCTGCTAACTGTAAAATCGTAACTATATGCAATTTTTACTTTTTCAAGCTGATATCCGGCCATTATGGCAATTGCATCATTATTTTGGTATCCACTATGATAAGCTTTAAATAAAGGAATCCCCCTGTACCAGAATCCCACAACAAGTGGTCTTTTGTACCAGTAGGCACCCAAATCTATCTGATCATATTTCCCTTGTGATTTGTACAAAATATTACCTGAAACACTTTCTTCATTAGGTTCACCGATTTTACCTTTTATTAAGTGTTTATATCCTCCGAACAAAGTATGTTTTCTGGGTAATATACTGATACTTCCTGTAAGAGATTGATCGGGTTCTGTAAGGTGATCAATTGAGAAGCCACCCCAGTAATTTTTACCAAAAGCTAGTAATCCTATGCCAAAATCCGCATAATCATTTTTTGCATCAGAAGGGACTTCAACAGAAGCGTCAGAATTTCCATCAAAATCAAGTTGATCGTTAAATAATAAGCGATGAAAATCAATGCTTCTCTGACCGTATCCAAACTGGATTGCAGGTCTTATATTCAAGACTCGTGATGCTCTGATATTGTATGTATAATGGATGCTTACTGTTGTAATTCCCATGTGACCTGAACCAGCTCTGTCTCTCATGAATAAAATACCTAATCCACTATTAAGGTTACTAAAATAATGATCATAAGAAAAAAGTGTACTGATAAAAGCACCGGGAATTGCTGGCCACTGATCTCTGATATTAAAAACTACCCTGCTCCCGTTTGTTGAACCTGCAAATGCAGAGCAGGTATATAAAGGAGTTGCATATATCTGCGTAAACTGAGGATCCTGTGCCTGATTCAATATACTGATCAAACAGAATACAAAAAGCAATAATATATTTTTACTTTTCCTCATCATCGGGTGAATCATCTAATGATTCCTGTATAAATTTTTGTTGTTTTAAATTGATATTTTTAAACAAGTCCTCAATGTGCAGTTTTTCCCGCAGATCAAGTTCATCAATAAAACTATGATATCCATCAGATTCTACAATTACCTTATACCTCTTTCTTGGTAATATTACCAGAGTGTATTTCCCAGTTTTTTTATTTGTTCGATAAATCCCTTGCAATTCTTTTGTTTCGTAATCAATTACAGTAATAGTAGCGGACAATTTCATATGCTCAGGTTCAGAAGTGGTGATTGTACCTTTAAGTATTAAAAAATTATTTTCATCACCAGGCATATCAACAACATATATATCAGATCCACCATAACCGCCTGATTTTGTTGATGAAAAATAGCCATGTTTACCATTTGCTGATAAAACAAAATAAATATCATCATCAACTGTATTAATCGGATAACCCATATTTTCAGGAGCAGTCCAGTTATTTCCTTCTTTTCTTGTCATAAAAATATCAAATCCACCCATATTTCTATGACCCTGAGAACTAAAAAATAATGTAATTCCATCAGGATGGATGAAAGGAGCATCCTCATCATAAGGAGTGTTAAGTGCTCCTCCTAAGTTTTGAGCTTTGCTCCATGAGCCATCGGGCATTTTTGTAATTCTGTATAAATCTTTCCCTCCAAAACCACCTTCCCTATTACTTGAAAAATATACTGTATTTTGATCAGGTGATAATGCAGCGCTGGTTTCAAGTCCTGTTGGTGAATTCACTTCTGAATCCAGAATTACAGGATCAGTCCAATTATTATTTTTTAATTCAGTGAAATAAATATCACCTCCGGTCATCTGTTTATTTGTTCTATAGATAAACATACTTTGTCCATCCGGTGAAAGGTAAACGCATGCATCATGAGTTTCAGTATTTATCGGAATTCCGAGATTTACAGGCTCAGACCATAGAGAGTCTTTATATTCAGAAGAATAAATATCTTCAAAATATTCATCATTTGGATCCTTAAGATTACCTGTACTTCCGCTTCTGCGTGAAGTAAAATACATAATATATTCATCTGCAGAGATCAATGGAACATAGTCGTAAAAGGATGAATTTATTTTATTCCCGATGTTTTTTATTTTTGCATCAACAGGCTGATTAAACATTTCTTTTGCAACAAGCGACTTCTGAACATGGAAATCAACAACCGACATTGCAATATTCTTACTCAGAACTGAATTTTTATATGCAAGATAATGATCCAGAGACTTAATAAAATTTCCTTTTAAGTGAAATAATCTGCCAAGATAATAATATGAATCAGGATAATCATTTTTTGAAAATTCAAAATATTTCATCAAATCAGTCTTATTTCTTAAAAGGTTAAATTTGCAGACTCCAAGTTTGAAATTTACCTCAGTATTTAAACTATCCATTAAAAACAGATCTTCATATAGAGGCAAAGCTGATTTATAGTTTTCATATTTATAATATTCATCAGCAATGAATATTTTTCTATTAAATTCCTTGCGAATATTTTTTGACTGTGCAAAAACACAAAGTACTGCAAAAACAAAAACAAATAATATGATATACTTTTTTTTCATTTTTATTGTAATAAGGTTAAATCGCCTGCTTTTATATAATGTTCGCCATTTATATATTTTCCATTTACTTTCCAGACATATACATCCTGTTTGCAGAGTTTTCCTCTGTAATATCCGCAGTCTTGACAAACGGTGTGAAACTTAACCGTTGAACCGCAATTTGAACAAGTTGCCAACGTTGCAGGTATCGCCTTATCGTGCGTTCTACGTTTATCTCTTCTTGATTTCGAATGTTTGTG
>JBDRPR010000516.1:0-5134 GCA_043826845.1 Bacteroidota bacterium | reverse complement strand
GTAGAAAACAAGAAAACAGAATGCGGCTGCGAGTTTTTTCTTTTCGTTCTTTTCATTTTTTGCGGAAAAAAAGAAAAGAACATAATACATTAAATTGATTAAAAGCAAAATAATTATTATTACTATATCGAACTCACGTTACTTTATAATATTATTTTTATACAAAATATATTTAATAATCTTATTATGAAAAAATTTCTAGCGGTTGTGTTATGCTTCGTTTTATTTATCTCTTTATCTGCTCAGGAAGAAAGTTCAAAATATTATTCTGTTGTCGCTTTACCAAAAATGAATGTTGTATATGTCGGATTGGAAAATCCTGTCGAAATTATGGTTGCAGGTATATCATATGATAAAATTACAGTTTCTATTGTAGGAGGGACTGTGTCACCGACAGGACCTTACAAATTCAAAATTACCCCAAATTCATCTTCAAAATCAGTTACACTTAATGTTATTGCTGATATAAACGGCAAAAAGGTATCAGCCGGAACACATGAATTTAGGGTAAAACATGTTCCCGACCCTATAGCAACAGTCGGAGATTATAAAGGAGGGTCTATTTCAAAAGACTTATTGTTAAGTCAAACAGGAGTTAGTGTAATATTGGAAAATTTTGATTTTGACATAAATTTTAAAGTTGTTAGTTTTTCTGTTGCAACAAATATTTCAGGTTATACCCAGGAATCAACTTCAAATTCAAATATTTTTACTCCAGATCAAAAAAAGATTTTTAATAACCTGAATTCTGGTGATAAAGTTTATGTTGAAAACATATTAGCTAAGGGCCCTGACGGAACTATTAGACCTATGGCTTCAATTATTTTTAAAATTGATTAATGCCACAAATTTTATTTTGTCCAAATCTTGAAACTTATTTAAATCAATTTAGTGTATATACTTGAAACTTTAATTTACCTTTTCAGATTAGCACACAGAAATTCTCTGTTAAGTCTGGCTATATGATTTATTGAAATGCTCTTTGGGCATTCTACTTCGCAGGCACCTGTATTTGTACATGAACCAAAGCCAAGTTCGTCCATTTTTGCAATCATATTTCTGGCTCTTTCAGCTGTTTCAACTTTTCCTTGTGGTAATAATGCCAGTTGAGAAACTTTTGCAGCAACAAACAACATGGCTGAACCATTTTTACAGGTTGCAACACATGCACCACAGCCAATACAAGCAGCTGCATCCATAGCTTCGTCAGCATTTTCTTTTTTAATTGGAATTGCGTTGGCATCAGGTATTCCTCCTGTATTGATTGAAACAAAACCTCCGGCTTGAATGATTTTATCAAAAGCACTTCGGTCAACAAGAATATCCTTTATTAATGGAAATGCTTTTGCTCTCCATGGTTCGACAGTAATTGTTGCATTATCTTTAAAACGTCTCATGTGCAACTGACAGGTAGTAATTCCAAGATCAGGACCGTGAGCTCTTCCATTGATCATCATTCCACACATACCACATATCCCTTCCCGACAATCATGGTCAAAAGACACACCACAATCACCCTGAGAAAAAGCAACAGGATCTTTTTGCTCAGAAATTAATTTTTCATTCAGTTGGTCCATCATTTCAAGAAAAGAACAATCCTTCGAAATGTTTTCAATTGTATATTTTTCAAAACGACCTTTTGAGTTCTGGTCTTTTTGTCGCCATATTTTCAATGTAAAATTCATAATTTATCTTTTAAAATTACAGGCTGTTAATTATTTATAATTTCTGGTTACAAGTTCTATTGCTTCAAATTTTAATTCTTCTTTATGAAGTTCAGGTTCCTGATCTGTTCCTTTAAATTCCCAGGCAGCGACATAAGTAAAATTAATATCATCGCGTTTCGCTTCACCTTCATCAGTTTGTGATTCTTCTCTACAGTGTCCGCCACATGACTCTTTTCTGTTCAGGGCATCACGCATAAGCAATTCCCCGAGTTCCATAAAATCAGCTACTCTCCATGCCTTTTCCAATTCCGGATTATAACTTTCTTTAGTGCTGAGAATTTTCACATCTTTCCAATATTCTGTTTTTAGTTTTTTAATCAGTTCAATCCCTTCTAATAGTTTTTGTTCGTTTCTGCTCATTCCGCAATGTTCCCACATAATATGACCCAGTTCTTTGTGGAATGAATCAACTGACCGGGTACCTTTAACAGACATCAGTTTTTCAATCCTGTCTGAAACTTCTTTTTCAGCTTGCTCAAATTCAGGCAGATCAGTTGAAAATCTTGCAGTGTGTATTTCTCCTGCAAGAAAATCAGCAATAGTATAGGGTAAAACAAAATATCCATCAGCAAGTCCCTGCATTAAGGCAGACGCCCCAAGCCTGTTTGCTCCATGATCTGAGAAATTGGCTTCACCAATACAATACAATCCCTTTACGGTTGTCATCAGGTTATAATCTACCCATAAGCCGCCCATAGTGTAATGAACCGCAGGGTAAATCATCATTGGCATGATATAGGGATTATCGTCAACAATTTTTTCGTACATCTGGAATAAATTTCCATATCTTTCTTCAACAACTTCTTTTCCTAGTCTCTTTATCGCATCTGAAAAATCAAGATACACTGCTAGACCTGTCTCATTCACACCAAAACCTGCATCACATCTTTCTTTTGCTGCTCTTGATGCCACATCTCTTGGTACCAAATTCCCGAAAGCAGGGTATCTTCTCTCGAGATAATAATCGCGGTCTTCTTCTGGTATATCGCCTGATTTAATTTCCTTCTTTTTTATTTTCTCAACATCTTCTTTCTTTTTGGGGACCCAAATTCTTCCATCGTTACGAAGACTTTCACTCATAAGTGTCAGCTTTGACTGATAATCACCATGAACAGGAATACATGTAGGATGAATTTGTGTATAACATGGGTTTCCGAAAAATGCTCCTTTTTTATATGCACTCCAGAGAGGGGTGGCATTCGATCCCATCGCATTGGTTGACAAATAAAAAGTATTGGCATACCCACCTGTAGCTAAAACCACAGCATGTGCTGAATGACGTTCAATTTTTCCGGTAATAAGATTTCTTGTTATTATTCCTCTGGCTACACCGTTAATGAGGACAACATCAAGCATATCATGCCTGTTATAAAGTACGACGGTTTTTTTTCCGATTTGTCGGCTTAAAGCGCTATATGCTCCCAATAATAGCTGCTGTCCGGTTTGACCTCTGGCATAAAAAGTTCTGGAAACCTGAGCTCCGCCGAATGATCTGTTGTCAAGTAATCCTCCGTAATCACGTGCAAACGGGACTCCCTGAGCAACGCACTGATCAATTATGCTATTACTTACCTCAGCAAGACGATATACATTTGCTTCTCGGGCTCTATAATCCCCGCCTTTTACTGTATCATAAAACAACCGATAAACGCTATCACCATCATTTTGATAATTTTTTGCAGCGTTAATACCTCCCTGTGCAGCAATACTATGTGCTCTGCGCGGGCTATCCTGATAACAAAAAGCTTTTACTTTATAACCTAACTCGGCAAGTGAGGCTGCTGCCGACGCACCGGCAAGTCCGGTCCCAACAACAATGACATCTAATTTCCTTTTATTGGAAGGATTTACAAGTTTGCATTTGGATTTATATTTTGTCCATTTTTCGGCTACCGGTCCATCAGGTATCTTTGAATCTAAAACAGTCATATAATTAATTTATTAAATTAGTTCATTAAGTAAAAAATATAAGGGTATTACACAGAATCCAACAGTAACAATAAGAGAATAGATTGAACCAATTATCTTCCACCTCCTTGCCCAATATTTGTTATTTATTCCCATAGTTTGAAATGCTGACTGGAAGGAATGATTTAAATGTAAGCCTAATGCAATAATACCAATCAAATAAATTGCAACAAAATACCAGTATTGCAGAGTAAATAGATTTATTACCAGATCATATTCGGTTGTTTCGCCACTGTCAATCAAGTCGGTAAATTTTACTTTATAAAAATAATTGATGAGATGAACCACTAAAAAAGAAGCGACAGCAATTCCAAGTAAAAGCATATTTCTTGACGACCATGAACTGGCATCTTTCTGATTAAAAACAGCATATTTTACCGGTCGGGCTTTCAGGTTTTTAAAATATAGTATCAGGGAATATAAAATATGTATAAGAAACCCAATTCCCAAAACCGGTTCCAGAATTTTCATTATCACATTGCTTCCCATAAAACCGGCAGCAGCATTATAAGTTTCTGCGCCCCAAAATAACGTCATGTTTAAAGTAAGATGAATCAATAAAAACGTCACTAAAAACAAACCAGAAAGACTCATAATAAGTTTTTTCCCTATAGAAGAACCTAAAAAACTACTCATAAATAATTGAATTTAAATTATATAATTATCACTGAATGAATAACGCAAATGTGAGCTACGAATTTATATAATTAAGAGGGTGTATTCTATGCTTTTTAGCATTAAGGTGATATTTAAACAGATTCTAAATAAAAATTTGTTAATCGGATTTTTTGTAATTTATATTTTCAACCAATGCAAGATATTCATTGTCAATCACAATATATCCCTGATCATAACAAAAATGATAAATATTTCCCTTTTGTGTAGTGTACACATTTGTAAAATATTCAAAATTGAACCCGGCTGCTTCAAGTTTTGTGCGTAAAATCTTCTTTTTCCCGTCAGGATTAAGATCTTTCAGTATTCTTCGGTTCTTTCTCAAAATATAATTTATTGTCCTGATGTAATTGTTTGCATCCTTATTTTGATTGTTATTATAATTACCTCGACAGTAATCAGAACAGAATTTTTTATCAATTCTGCCACTTAAGGGTTCATTGCAGGCTAAACAATATCTTTTTTCCATATCATCTATTTTGCTGTAAATATACAAAAAAAACGAAAACAAACGACAACAAACGGATAAAAAACGGAAGTAACTGGAAAATAACCGAATAATCTTTTATAGGGGTTGTTACTTTGCAGAGTGATCGTTGAAGATCCAAAATAAATTTATAAACTTTTAATTTTTACAACTATGAAAAATTTAAGAAACAGAGTAAACCTCATCGGAAATCTGGGTATGGACCCGGAAGTAAAAGAGATCAATGGCAAAACTATCGCCAGAGTATCCATGGCTACATCAGAAACATTTAAAAACT
>JBDRPR010000515.1:0-12329 GCA_043826845.1 Bacteroidota bacterium | reverse complement strand
AATCCTTATGTAAAAATAACAGGAACAGATTCGTATTCGCATTACACAAGCTATTTTATTGGAAAAGACAAATCTAAATGGGTCTCAGCTGCAAGAAATTTTAAAAAAATTAATTATACTGATTTATACAATGGTGTTGATTTACACATCTATCAAAATGAGGATAATTTAAAATATGATATTATTTTACATCCAGGATCAGATCCAAAAGAAATTGTTTTTGAATATGAAGGACCAGATAAAATTATTATATCAGAAAATGGTGATCTTATTATTAATACTTCAGTTGGTAATATAGTTGAAAAATCTCCTTACGCCTACCAGAATATTGATGGTAAAGTTGTTGATATCGGATGTAAATACATATTATCTGGTAATAAATTAAAATTTAAAATCGGAAAATATGATAACAAATACGATCTTATAATTGACCCTGATTTAATTTTTTCTACTTTTTCAGGCTCTTATTCAAATAATTTCGGATATACTGCTACTTATGATGCTGAAGGTTATTTGTATAGCGGAAGTACTGCTTTTGGCCCTGATTATCCCACTACTATCGGTGCATATCAGATAGCATTTAATGGAGCACACACAGATATGGCTCTTACTAAATGGGATTTGACTGGATCTTTTATGATCTGGTCAACCTTACTTGGTGGCTCAAATGATGAATTACCACACAGTATTTATGTAAACAATGAAAATGAATTAATCGTCTATGGGACATCCGGTTCTTTAGACTTTCCTACTACCACCAATGCATTTCAGACATCTTTTGCCGGTGGTACAAGTGTTTATACATATGGATTAGGAGTGGATTTATTCAATGGTACTGATATTGTTGTTGCCAGAATCGGGAATGACGGAACTAGCCTTACAGCAAGTACATATATTGGAGGAAGTGGAAATGACGGATTAAATGTTTCAGCTATATTAAGATATAATTATGCTGACGAAGCAAGAGGTGAAGTTTTTGTTGATCTTGAAAATAAAATTTATATTGTTTCATCGACTAATTCAACTGATTTTCCAGTTACTTCCGGCGCATTTCAGACAACATACGGAGGCGGAGATCTTGATGGTTGTGTAATAAAATTAAATAATGACTTAACCACTATTGAATGGAGTTCCTATCTTGGAGGAAGTGGTGATGACGGCTCTTATAGTCTGGAAGTTGATGATTTAAATAATATTTATGTTACAGGTGGTACATTTTCGACAAATTTTCCAACCACTGCAGGCTCATATCAACCTGCTTTTGCTGGCGGATCTTCTGATGCATATATTACACATATCTCCGAAAATGGTCAATCAATTCTAAATTCAACTTATTATGGATCTGTGACTTATGATCAGGCATTTTTTGTTGAAAAAGATAATCAGGGATATGTTTACATTCTGGGTCAGACAGAGGCTCCAGGTTCTACATTTATTTTTAATGCAGGCTATTCAGTGCCAAATAGCGGTCAATTTGTCACTAAATTTACACCTGACTTAAGTACCCGGGAATTCTCAACCGTATTTGGAAAAGGTTCCGGTCAACCGGATATTTCGCCGACAGCTTTTCTGGTTGATGTTTGTAATAAACTATATATTTCCGGATGGGGTGGGACTATCAACAATGCTCCGTACGGACATGGTGGTAATACTTTTAATCTTCCGGTGACATGGGATGCATATCAAAACACTACTGATGGTAGCGATTTCTATATTGCAGTTCTTGAAGATGATGTGTCTTCACTGGTTTATGCAACTTTTATGGGCAGCCCTACAAGTTCTGAACACGTTGACGGAGGCACCAGCCGGTTCAGCAAAAAAGGAAAAATATATCAGGCAGTTTGTGCCGGATGCTGGGGAGACTCTGGTTTTCCAACCACTCCAAGTGCATGGTCCAATGTTAATAACAACTCATGCAATCTTGCCGTTTTTAAATTTGACTTTTTACTTCCAATAACTATTGCAGATTTCCCTTTACCACTAAACGTATGTTCTCCATATACTCACAATTTTGACAATTTAAGTTTATTGGGAACATCATATTTATGGGATTTTGGAGATGGGGACACATCTACTCTGTTTGAGCCTACACATATTTTCAGTGCTCCCGGAACATACATTGTATCTCTGGTGGTAGGTGATACTTCTTCATGTAATATTTCTGATACTGCAATTCATATCATAAATGTTCATACAATAGACATTAACGTGCCTAATGATACGGTGATTTGCATAGGTGAAAGCATAAATATTACTGTTCAATCCAGTGACCCAAATACTCAATATGTTTTTTCAAGTTATCCGAATTTTTCTGATACATTAAATTCAAATATTCTAATTGGAAATTATTCTACTACACCGACAACATCTGCAACTATATATATACATGTAAACGGGCAATATTGCGATGCTATGGATTCAATTAATATTCAGGTTGTTCCTGTAGGAATTGATGCTGTCCCTGATACGATTATTTGTTTTAATGATACGACTGTAATAAACATAACTAATCTGATTCCTGGAGACATACTTAGTTATAACTGGGCTTCTTCATCAAGTATTATTTCAGGTTTGGGAACCGGAACAATTCTGGTGAATCCAACTTCATCTACTACTTATACTGTTACAGCAACCAATCAATTTGGATGCGAAGATATTGAGTCAGTTACAATTTCAGTTGATCAGGTTACTGTTAACCTGGACTTTTTACAAAATGTCACTTGTTTTAATGACTGTGACGGACAAATCGGGATATTACAATATGGGATAGGGCCATTTACTTATGATTGGAGTAACTTTGAAGACACTCAATCCATAATAAACTTATGTCCTGGAACATATTCCGTTACGGTAACAGATTCTATTGGCTGTAAGAATTACTTTAGCGAAACTATAACTGAACCTTCTTTACTCGAAGCCTATATATCTGATATAATTCATGCAGAGTGCGATAGTGCACAAAGCAATGTCGGGTCAGCAACAGTTTATCCATCAGGCGGTTCTCCAGGATATATTTATCAATGGAGCAATAATCAGACAACTTCAATAATTTCTAATCTATATGCAGGAATATACATAGTAACTGTTTCAGATACTCATGGTTGTGATACTATTCTATCTGTTCAGATTAATGATGGAAGTCCTTTGGATATTAATGTATTCGGTACGAATGTTTTATGCTATGGAGAATGTACCGGAACAGCTAGTGTTGCTGTTACAATTCCAGGGACACCTCCTTATGACTATATATGGGATAATGGTTATACTCTCCAATCAGTATCTGACCTTTGTGCAGGAATTCATACTGTCACAGTTGTTGATGCAGCATGGTGCGTAAGAATTGAATCAATAAATACAAATCAACCATATGCTATTGATAATAATGTCCATGCTGACCCTATTGTATGCTTTGGCGATAGTACAAATATATACTCAACTGTTGAATCAGGGGGCACATCTCCCTATACTTATTTATGGAATACAGGAATTACGGGACAAATTCTTAATAATGTGCCTATCGGAACTTATTACGTGATCGTTACAGATGCTAATTTATGTAAAGATACTGTCTATGTTAATGTAATGCAACCTCCCATACTTGTATTAGACTCTGCTGTTTATGAACTGGCATGCGAACAAGCATGTAATGGTAGAATTCAGGTTATCATGAACGGAGGCGCATCTCCTTATTATTACACATGGAATCAAGGAGATAATACTGCAACTGTTACTCATTTATGCTCAGGAAATTATTATGTGACAGTTACTGATGCATTAGGATGTAAAACATATTCAGATTTTTTTGTCGGGATATCAGACTACATACCTCCTTTGGATATTTTTGCTGATGATTATGAAATTTTTATTGGTCAGTCAACACAATTGCACGCCACTGACAGTTTACAATATTACTATATTTGGGAGCCTCCCACTTCGTTAAATTATACTACCGTGCCTCACCCAATTGCAAACCCGTTAGTTACGACCACATACGAATTGAGAATTGTTGACATATATGGATGTTCAAATATTGACACTCTGACTATATATGTTAAAGATGTGATTTGTGATGAACCTTTCATTTATGTACCTAATGCATTTACTCCTAATGGTGACGGCCAAAATGATATTTTATATGTTCATAGCAATATTATTACAGAATTATATTTCGCTATTTATGACAGATGGGGAGAAATCATGTTCGAAACTGATGATTTATCAAACGGTTGGGATGGTACTTACAAAGGAGAGTTAGCAGATCCTGCAGTTTTTGTTTATTATATGAGAGCAGTTTGTCTGGACGAAAAAACTTTTGTTAAAAAAGGGAATATTACACTTATTCGTTAAGAAATGCGAAAATTAAGCTGCTTCATTATCTTAATTATTTTTCTATCTGAGATAAATATTTCAGCTCAGGACATGCATTTTTCACAATTTGATTCCTCTCCTCTGAATTTAAATCCTGCTCTTACCGGTACTTTTAACGGAGACCATAGGATCGTGGGTAACCACAGAAATCAATGGAGATCAATTACTGTTCCTTATAAGACATATGCATTTTCATATGATACTCATTTTGATAAAATTTTACCTATCAATATGCATGTCTTAGGATTGGGAATACAGGTAAATGCTGATAAAGCAGGTGATGGTGATTTCGGAACAACTCAGATTAAACTTTCTCCTGCATTTCATAAAATAATAAAAAAAGATTCTTCATTGGTCATATCCTTGGGATTTAACGTCGCATTTAATCAAAATAGCCTTAACTACAATGCCTTATATTTTGGAAATCAATGGGATGGAGCGAAATATAATCCTGACTTTGCAAATAATGAATTTTTTTCAGATAATAAGTTGACATATTTTGATTATTCGATAGGTACAAACGTATTTTATATATTCAAAAACGACATTCCTTTAAATTTGGGAATTGCTCTTAATCATATAAATAAACCAAAACAATCATTTTTTAGTGAAGAAATAATTAAATTAAACAGAAAATTTAATGTTAACATCAACTCTTGTTTTGAGCTGACTGACAAAGCAGATTTTTATCCTTCAGTTATTTATTTCAGACAGGGGAAATATTACGAATTAAATATTGGAGGAATAATAAAAAGAGAACTTGATGATTTCAATTTCAGAAATTTATATTTTGGTGGCTGGGTAAGGGCAAGAGACGCAGCTATTTTTAAGTTTGGTTTTGATTATCGTGAATTCATAATCGGATTATCTTATGATATTAATTTTTCCAAATTACGAATTGCAAGCGAAAATAGGGGTGGCATTGAAATTTCGGTTATTTACATTTTCAATAATCCAAAAAAATATGATGTGCCATTTCATAAACAATGCCCTGTGTTTATGTAAAATAACTAATTTTATGAAAAAAACTTGTCTTTTTTTTATATTTTTCTGTTTTTCCATTTTCACATTCTCACAATTTCAGTGCGGGAATAACTTCACTGACCCTCGTGATGGAAAAATATACCATACTATCAATATTGGATCGCAATGTTGGTTTACAACAAATTTAAATTACGGGACATATACTCAAAGCATATCTTCTGGAACTCCACATAGTAATGTATCAAATAATAGTATCGTTCAAAAATACTGTTATAATAACATTGAAGACAGTTGTGCCTCATTAGGAGGACTATATGAATGGGATGAAATGATGAACTATACAACAATTGAAAAAGTTCAGGGAATTTGTCCTGATGGATGGCATATTCCCAGCGATGCTGAATGGAAGGATCTTGAAATAGAACTTGGGATGTCTCAATCAGAAGCAGATGCAGTTGGACAAAGAGGTACTGATCAGGGAACAAAACTATTACATACAGGCACTTCTGGTTTTGATGCTTTATTTTATGGTTATCGATATGTATATGGACAATTTTCAGGTAATCAATCTGAAGCATATTTCTGGACATCATCAATTAATCCCAGTGATGCAAATAAATCTTATTACAGAGCTTTGAGGGATTCTCATACAAAAGTTGAACGTGCAACAGATATGCAAATTCACGGATTTAGCGTCAGATGTTTGCTTGGACAGGGAATGAGTATTCCAGAAGTTGATAAAAATGCATTCTATTTATCTGATCCTATTCCCAATCCTTCAATTGTTTCTACTGTAATAGAATATAAACTCCCTCAAAATGTTGATGACGGATATATAGTTTTTTATAATGCTTTGGGAGTAGAGGTGACCAGAAAATACATTTCAATATCAGATAATAAACTTACTGTACAAAATTCTGATTTTAATTCAGGTGTATATATATACAAGCTCTATTATAATGGGAATTTAAGTTATGGGAAAAACTTAATAATTCAAAAATAATGCTATTTATAATGAATACTTTATCAAGATTCCATTACTGTTAATACTTGTTATTGGATAAACCGTGACTCCAATTTTATTGTTATTATGTATTAGTTTTCCAATAGCATATCCAAAAACTGCACCTGCAAATACATCACTAGCCCAGTGTTTATTGTCATTAATCCTTGAAACTGCAGAAATTCCTGCTATTGTATATGTTATGACAGGTATCAGTTGTTTGTCACTATATTCCGATGCAATTACAGTTGCTACTGAAAAAACTGTAGTAGTATGACCTGAAAAAAAAGATTTGTAATATTTTCCCGTAAATGGTCCGTCCCAAACATAAGGATCAGGAAAATCTCCATTATATGGCCGGTGTCGGTTAAAAAGATACTTTGGTATCTGCACCATCAGACCAGATAATAAAAAAGCTTTTACACCATTCAAGGCAACATTTTTACTTCTGTTATTTTCATAAATACTACCATGCAGATAAAATAATCCCATCAATGGCATTGAATAAAGACCACTACCCCATGGTTCCAGACCGTATTTTGAAACATTATCAGTCGTTGTATTTCTATTATCCTGAAACCAATCGTATACAGGCTTATCATTATTTATAATAATCAGAGTAGTCAATGATGTTCCACCTAATACAATCCACTCTTTGTAATTCCATTTTACAGGAGCAATCAGCAAATCTTTTGTGTCGGTAAAATATGATTTCAAATATTTCAGATCAGGTTTCACATTAGTAACTAATGAGTCCTGAGATATGCAGATGTTTTGTATAAACAAAAATTGAGCTAAAAATAAGAATATAATCAGCCTCTTAATACAAATAATATAGCAGTTCTTTTTTTTCAAGAAATAATAAATTTTGTCAAAGCATCAATTCCTTTTTCTATTTCATCAATCTCACGGGCAATATTAAATCGAACAAATTTATTTCCTTCTTCAGTAAAATGAATACCAGGAATTGTCGCAACTTTTTGTTTCTCGTAAAGATCCAAAGAAAATTTAAAACAATCTTCATATTTTTCCGGAAGCTTTGCCCAGATAAAATATCCACCACTGATTTCAGGAATAGAAAAATCCAATTGAACTAATGCATCTGAGAAAATATCAAATGAATTCTTTAATTTCTTTCGCAAATTGATCAGATAGTCCCTGCCATATTGATTTTCATTCAAATAATGAGCAATAGCTTCCTGCAAAAGAGAAGGTGCACATAAACCGATATAATCATGAATTGATTCGATTTTCCTCATATGATATTCATTGCACATCAAATATCCGATTCTCCATCCAGTAATTGAAAGCATTTTTGAAAAACTGTTGACATAAAAAACCCGTTTGTTCAGATTTTCTATCGGTAAAAAAGGTTTTTCTTTAAAATACAAGTCTTTATATACTGCATCAAATAAAATATAAAAGTCATGTTTTTCTGCAAGATTAAATAAATTTTGCAATTCACTTTTACGATAAACTTTTCCATAAGGGTTTCCTGGTGAACTAAGCAATAATAGTTTCACATTATTTCGCGATATTACATTTTCAAGATTTTCAAAGTCTATTACTGACAGATCAGACAATTTAAATGGAATAAACTTATTATTAAAGATTTTGGGCAGGTTGTTATATGATTCATAAACGGGATCAAATGAAAGGACTGTAAAATTCCTAAATTGTTGTGAAAGATAAATATATATTAATGCAATTGCTTCAGTTGCTCCCTGAGTGATTAATACCGAATTTCTTTTTATCGAATAATTGCAATAGTTTTCAGCAATTAAGTCCAGAAGTAAAGAATTACCCTTTCCAGGTGCATATTGATGAATATTTAAATCAATACATTTTTTAAGAGAATCCAAAAGCTCAGCAGGAGGTGAATATCCCGGAATTCCCTGAGCAAAATTTATCCCTCCGTAAAGTTTGACTTTATTGCTGAAATAACTTATTAGCGAGCCTTCAGGAATTGAATAATCAGACATAAAATTTTTATTGCAAAATTAAAATTATTGCTGAATAAAATAAAGTAATATCATTGAATTGTGTTTGGACTCGAATAACAGAATGAATGAATGATTTTTTCTGAAAGCCAATAATAAATGTCAATCATGGATGATTATGAAACACTAGTTACTTTTATATACATTTACCTTATAGACAAACGGTTTGAGTTTTGATATCTGATTTTTTCTATTAAGACTTTTGATTTTATTATTTTTTGATAATTCAGGCTTTATTAAACTGGTATCATTTGATAATGAATCCACAATCTGTAATAAGTACTTTGATTTAACAGCAAAAGTTGCCCCGTCCTTTCCAGTATTTTTTCCACTCACAATTCCAAAAATATCACCATCATTATTAAACAAAGGGCCTCCACTGTTTCCGGGATTTACAGGAATTGAAATCTGAAAAGCCAATGAGTCTTCATTAAAGCCTGTTGAGGAACTAACAGAACCGTCGCTATACACAATATCCAACTTTGAATAGCCTAAAGTAAAAACAGGTTCACCCAGCTCTGCCAGATTATCTTTAATCGTATATGGAGGACATTCAAAACCTCTGAATGAGCTGTCACTGATTTGTAAAATAGCAATATCCAATAATTTATCAAAATAAACAATTTCAGTTTTGAATTTTAACAGACTATCGGCAGTATTTTCAATATAGAATGAATCGACATTGTGAACAACATGATAATTTGTCGCCAAATAACCTTTATTGGAAAGGACAAAACATGTTCCACTTGGATAAGATGGGACTGCTTGTTCGTCAGAACTATTAATTGCTTCCCAAATTGATGCTTGAGTTGATGTTAAATTATCAATTTTATTATTTAATTGCGAATAAGCTTCAACATGTTTACCGTAACTAAACCATCCTGATATGTACATAGTGCTGAAGGTAACAAGCAGTGAGATACATGCTGCTGCAGAAATCACTGCAATGTACCTTACATATCTCTTTGAGAAAAATTTCGATTTATCATTAAATTCATATTTGTGAATAGATGAAAGTTTATTTTTCAAATTTTTATTTTCATGATGTTGAATAAATATTTCAATTACTTGCCTTTGCTCATCAACCTCCATTGCAAGATCATTATTACTTTTCATCTCCTCATAAAACGATTTCAATTCATCCAGATCCATAGATCCTGTCAAATATTTATCTATTTTATCATATATTTCGTCTGAGAATTCCATTTTTACATCTTTCTATATTGGTTAAAAAATATTTTCTTCAATCTTTGAAGGCATTTATATTTTTGGTTTTTAGCATTTTCTTTATTTGTATAATTCATTATTTCGGCAATTTCCTGCATTGACATATTTTCAATATAATATTTCGTTAAAACAGATTTGCATGGTTCACCCAATAATTGCAAACTCAAATCCATGTTTTTCAATTTATTATCATTTTCTTCAAAATCATTCTCCTCTTCATCATTAAATTTAACAAATGACTCAAATTCACTAATATTGTTTAGTGAATTTCCTTTCCTTTTAAGTTCATTTAACCATAATCTTCTACTTACAGAATAAATATATGTTTTTATTTTACATTCTAATATAAATCCAGGTTTTCGAATATTATTATAAAAAATAATCATTGCTTCCTGAAAAATATCTTCTGATTCTTCATCCGATCCACTGTTATTCTTTATAAATTTATTTATAACAGGAAAATTCTTCTTATAGATAATCCGCAATACAAAATCATCTTTTTTAAGCAATCTGGAAATCAACACAGAATCATCCAGTGCATTTATATTGTATAGCATTTTTCTTTAATATTTTTTTTTACTTTAGGTAACCCAAATGTACATTAAAAATTTGATTTATAAATAGAATAATTAGTCCTTATTTTTAATTAAAAAAAATCTTTAAAATTTTCATTGATTTGGGTTACCTTTCAAAATCATCATTATTAATCACTATAAATTTATGTTTAATTTAAAAAATCATATGATGAAAAAAAATGTATTTTATTTATTCGCAATTGCTATCGCTTTAACAGTTTTTGTATCTTGCAATTCAGGAGTTGATGAGGTTACAACCAATCTTGATGATGCACTACAATCAATGGATTCAGCATTAAATGAACTGGAAAATGAAACAATAGAAGTTATTGATACTACTATTACTGACGATGTTGAAGTCGTCGAAGAAGTTGTTGAATAAACAAAAAAATTAAAAAAGGAAGAGATTGAATTTTTCAGTCTCTTTTTTTATGCAAAAAAAATTATTGTAGCATTTTCCTTCTGAATATTTCTATTTCCATCGGTGTTCGACAAAGCTCATGTTAAAGTTTAATGAACTATAATACCGATAAAGAATCCATTATACTTAAATTAATACAATTGCATGGTCTATAATAATAGACTTCATATCTGTATTAAAAAAATTCTAACTGTCATTTGTTTAGTTAAAAATAAATAATTCTACTATTTATTATGCATATCATTGACAATCTGAATAAATGACTTTGTTTTCTTCTACTTCTTTAGATATCATGTAAAAAAATTTATTTATAACTTAAATTGTTTTATTTTAGCATAATATTTATTTTTTTCAGGCAACCATTTTAAAAAATTATAGTCTTAGAGAAAAGAAAATTACCTCAAAAAATCATGAAAATAATTTATTCTATTTTTATTTGCATAAGTCTAAGCAACTTAATTTATGCTCAGACATTCAATATGAGTGCCGCAAATAATGGTACTACACAGACTTCCTGTAATGCAACACTGTATGATAGCGGTGGACCTTTAGGAACATATCAGAACAGTGAAGTATATACAATTACTTTTTGTTCTGGTACAACTGAGTGTTTACAGGTAAGTTTTTCTGGTATATTTAATTTGGAAACCGGATATGATTACCTGAAAATTTTTGATGGACCTACTACTGGTGCTCCTCAATTAGCAAACCTAAACGGTGCCACTTTGCCTCCAAATTATACAACTTCAGGTACTTGTGTTACTTTTCAGTTTACATCCGATGGATCAGTTACTTATGATGGGTTTCAGGCTACTATTATCTGCACCCCAAATTGTTATGTACCTCCTCCTCCTCCAACCAATATTAATCCTTGTTTAGCAACAACTTTGACCGTTAACTCAAATTGTATCTATACGCAATATACAAATGTTTCTGCACCTGGCTCAGCTATTCCTATGCCATCATGTTCATGGAGTTATATGGGAGGTGATGTCTGGTTTCAGGCTGTTGTTCCTGCATCAGGTTTGCTCACTATCCAAATGGGTCCCGGAGTTATTACACAAGCAGGAATGGCTATTTATACTGGACCTGATTGTAATAATCTCACTGAATTAATATGCGATGAACCATGGGTTATGCCAATGTTGATGAACATCCAGTCCACCTATGGTTTGGCCGGACAAACGGTCTGGATACGAATATGGGAGCAAAATAATGATAATCAAGGCACTTTCGATATTTGTGCATTTGAACCTCCCCCTTCAATGGAAGTGGACGATATTACATACACCCCGCAACAGCTTGTGACCGATATTCTTGTTACCGGCTGTCTTCAAGCTTTTAATGTTGTTTACACTGGTGACCCACTAGCAATAGGATACTTTTTCAATGCTTTTGGAGTGGGTATTCAGGAGGGGGTGATCATGTCTTCTGGTCATGTAGCTGATGCCACTCTTCCCCCAAATCAGACTGCCGCATCTTCGTTAGGAGGCAGTGGAGATCCTTTACTAAATGCAATTGTTACACCTGATGTCACAACTGATGTTACTATTCTTGAATTTGATTTTATCCCGGCTGGTGATACATTAAAATTTGATTTTATTTTTTGTTCAGAAGAATATCCTGAATATGTTTTTTCTTTTAATGATGTATTTGCATTCTTTCTTTCGGGACCAAATCCTTCCGGTGGAAATTACACAAACTATAACATCGCATTATTGCCAGGAACAACAACTCCAGTAAGTATTTAT
>JBDRPR010000514.1:0-7486 GCA_043826845.1 Bacteroidota bacterium | reverse complement strand
CCATACAAATCCCAATTATTTTATACGACTCATCCTTGTAAATTATTATATCCATATCATTCCCTTTCGTGATAATTCGTGAAATTCGTGTCTGTATTTTTCATGCAAATTCGTGTTTTTTTACGTAACATGAGTTAATATTTAAAGTTAGTGATTTTTTTGTAGTTTTGTCAAAATAAATTTGGTACAAAGCGCATTGAGTCTTTATGGTAAATCCACAACTTCAACTGGCATTCGATTTTGTTCAGTACACCAATGAAAATATCTTTCTTACCGGCAAAGCAGGAACAGGGAAAACTACCTTTCTTCACAACCTCAAAAAGAAATGTCTAAAAAGAATGATTGTTGTTGCTCCAACAGGAGTGGCTGCGATTAATGCAGGTGGAGTTACTGTTCATTCTTTTTTTCAGTTATCCTTCGGTGTACAACATCAGGCCTATTCAGAGAAATCTGAATATTCTTCTGAAACAACACGTAATCAGCATTTCAACAGATTTAGTAAAAAAAAGATGAATATTATCCGTAGTATTGATCTTCTGATTATTGATGAAATCAGTATGGTTCGTGCTGATTTGCTTGATGCAATTGATGAAGTATTGCGAAGAATACGACGAAATCAGAATCCATTCGGTGGTATTCAGCTACTTATGATAGGGGATCTTCATCAACTTCCTCCTGTTATTAAAGATGAAGAATGGGCGATACTTAAAAAGTTCTACAACACAGGTTTCTTCTTTAGTAGTCATGCTCTGAGTCGAACCAATTTTGTTTCCATAGAGTTGACTCATATTTTTCGTCAAAGTGATGCTTTGTTTATAGAATTGTTGAGTAAAATCAGGGATAATAACCTTGATGATGAGACTTTGTCTGAAATCAACAGCAGGTTCATCCCAAATTTTAAACCAGATGATGGTACTATAATACTTACTACTCACAACAATCAAGCGCATTCTATTAATGATTCAAAATTAAAAGCGTTGTCTGAAAAGCCTTATCGTTTCATGGCTGAAGTTGAAGGGGAATTTCCCGAATATTCCTATCCGGTAGATTTTGAACTAATTCTTAAAACCGGTGCACAGATTATGTTTGTTAAAAATGACAGTTCACTTGAAAAACGTTATTATAACGGTAAAATAGGGAAGGTTACTGAACTTTCTGAAGAAGGAATTGTAGTCCGTTGTCCTAACGATAACGTGGATATCATTGTCAATTATGAGCAATGGGAAAACATTAAATACGAAATTGACGAGGAAACAAAGGAAATCAAAGAATCTGTGATCGGGAAATTTTTGCATTATCCTTTGAAACTGGCATGGGCAATAACTATTCATAAAAGTCAGGGCTTAACATTCGATAAAGCGGTTGTGGATGCCAAAGCTGCTTTTGCTTTTGGACAGGTTTATGTGGCATTCAGCCGTTGCCGTACACTTGAAGGCTTGGTACTAAGTTCACGGATTGGATCCCATTGTATAAAAACAGATAAGGATGTAGCTAACTTTTCTGAACATACAGACCGTTCAAATCCCAGTCTTGAATTTCTTGAAATGTCTAAAAAAAATTATCAACAGACACTCTTATCCGACCTTTTTTCATTTACTTCTATCTTGAAAAAACTGTCCTATCTTTTAAAAGTGTTGAGAGAAAATAAAGGAAGCTTAAATATGGAAAGCCTTTCATGGTATGAGCAGGCATCTTATCAGATTAAAACTGAATTGGCAGATGTATCTGATCGCTTTCAAATCCAGTTAAAATCTCTGGTTGAGAAATCCTATACTCTCGAAGGTTTTCGAATGCTGCAGGAAAGACTTTCAAAGGCAGGTAAATATTTTTTTGAAAAAATGATTGAAATTCCTGAGCAGAAAATTGTTGCTAAACGTATCGCTACGGATAATAAAGCCTTGAAAAAAACGATAGGTGAATTGATTGGACAGATTAGCGAAGAAGTTCATTTTAAAAAGATTTGCTTTAAATCATGTGAAGCCGGATTTGAATTACACCGTTTCTTATCTGAAAGAGCAAAGGCATCAATTGAGGAAATAACTTTTTTAGGAGCCAAGAAAGAGTCTGATGTCATTGTTGAGAAGAATTATGATCTTTACAAATTACTGAAAGTCTGGCGAGATCGAAAAGCCAGAGAAAATGGTCTTGTTTCTTATCGTATTATACGTGAACCGATTCTGGTGGAATTGGTAGAGAAAGCGCCTGTTACTATCAGAGAACTTAATAGTATTAAAAAATTTGGAGCCAAAAAGAAAAAAGAATATGGAGCTGAAATTATTTCAATAGTACGGGAATATTTAAAATTAAAAGAAACACATATATCGGATAAACAGAATGAAAGTGCTAGTAAATTTGCTGTAAAACAAGCAAAAGGACAGACTTTCAGAATCAGTTATGAAATGTTTCGTTCAGGAATGAAAATTCAGGAAATTGCAAAGGAACGCGGATTCGCTCAGTCAACTATTGAAAGTCATCTGGCGCGTTTTGTTTCATCCGGCGAAATTGCTCTTGATGAAGTGATGGAAAATGAAAAAATTAAGGTAATAATCAATTATTTTAAAAAAAATAATGAATATAGTCTATCCCGCGCTAAGCATGAATTAAGTGATAAATATACATATTCTGAATTAAGATTTGTGTTATGTCACTTTTTGTCTGAGAATAAATTTCATGATAATTAGTGTTGAAAAAATATCACCAATTATCTCACAATAGTAATTTCATCAATCAGGTTTGATGCACCTGCATATTTATCAATTATAAATAGTAAATATCTTGCATCAACATTTATAGTTCTTTGAAATTCCGGCTCAAATTCAACATCGCCACTCATTGCCTCCCAGTTTCCGTCAAATGCCAGACCAATGAGATTCCCTTCTCCATCAATTACCGGACTGCCTGAATTACCACCTGTTATGTCATTGTTTGTGATAAAATCAACCACCATTGTTCCATTTTCACCATATTCGCCAAAATCTTTTTTCTCATAAAGATTTTTTAATTTTTCAGGTACATTGAATTCCCAGTCTCCTGGTACTTCTTTCTCCATAACACCATTGAGTGTTGTGATGTAATCATAATGTACTGCATCGGCCGGATAATAATCCTGAACCGTTCCATATGTCAGCCTCATAGTGAAATTGGCATCAGGGTAAAAGGTTTTATCAGGTTGCATTTCCCGCAAACCCGAAATAAATAATCTCTCCCCGTGCCGCAGATCAGATTTTGCCTGAGAAACTTTTTCATCCAGATCCCAATACGATTCAAGGAATGACATCATAAACATATAAACAGGATCAGTTTCAATTAACTTTGGAGATTCAAGTAAAGCCATAATTCTATGTTGATCAGAAAAAACTGTTTTGGCAAAAAGCGTTTCAGTCAATTTAGTATAGTTATTTTTATTTTTTTCAACTAATGACCTGAAATAGGCTGGTTGTTGTTCAACCGGAACATTATTGTAATACATCTCCATCATGGCAGCAAATATTTTTTTATCTGTTGGGAGATTATAATTTTTAAAATGGTTGATTGTATAATCAGTTAGTTCTTTTTTAAGTTCATCAGTTACTTTTCCTTCTTTTTTGATTGCAGAATTTAATTTTCTGAATACTGAAGATAATGCAATAATTTCACTACCCCTTCGTATTCCGTCGTTAAAGTAACACCTGGCGACCTCATAAGCTGAAAGTTCTTCATACGCTTTTCCGATAGAATTTAATACATTTCCATATTTTGTTTTTCTTTCAGGTTCCCCGTCGATCCAGGCTGTAAACTGATTTTCGAGTTCCAGCTTCCTTTCATAAACTTTATTATTTATTAATTGCTCTTTTTGACCAATAAAGTATTTCCAGTAATTTGATACAGAAGCTTGTTTATTGGCATATTTTATAAAAACCGATTTATCAGCGTCCATATCTTCACGCATAATCTCAAGTTTTTTAGAACGAATTTCGATTATTGAAGGAGCAGTTTTATCAATTATCATCTTCACACCATATGATGTCATATATCTGTCTGTTGAACCTGGATAGCCAAGAATCATTGCAAAATCGCCTTTTTTTACACCTTTTATTGAAACAGGCAAATGGTGTTTGGGTTTTAATGGGATGTTTTCAGGTGAGTATGAAGCAGGTTTTCCTTCTTTATCAGTGTAAACGCGGAATAAACAAAAATCACCTTTATGTCTTGGCCACATCCAGTTGTCAGTATCAGCACCAAATTTTCCAATTCCCCAAGGTGGAACACCCACTAAACGAACATCTTCAAAAACTTCATAAACGAATAGATAAAATTCATTTCCTCCAAAAAACGATTCGATTTCAGCCCTGTAATGAGTTTCTGCAATTGCATCTTCCTCAAGCTTTTTTGATATTTTAGAAATTATTGTTTTTCTTTCAGTTTCAGTCATCTGATCCTTTAATTCTGCATTTATTGCTTCAGAAACATCTTCCATTCGTATTAAAAAAGAAACAGTTAATCCCGGATTTGGTAATTCCGCATCTTTTGACATAGCCCAGAAACCGTTATTCAGATAATCGTTTTCTACAGAACTATGAGATTGAACCTGACCAATTCCGCAATGATGATTTGTCAGTATCAATCCTTCAGGAGAAATTACTTCACCTGTGCATCCTCCGCCAAACTGCACGATAGCATCTTTTAAGCTTGAATTATTAACACTGTAAATCTCTTCAGGTGTCAGTTTGCAACCCAGTTTTTGCATGTCAGCATAATTTAAACGCTTTATTAACAGGGGTAGCCACATTCCTTCATCAGCTTTTGAATTTATTTTAAACATAAAAGATAAGACAAGAAAAGACAGAATGATTTTTTTCATAACCGTAATGTGTTTATTTTATTGTCATTAATAAAAATTATATTTGCAAATATACATCTAGATAAAAGATTCAACTAATATCATCGTAAATTTTTTGAACCGTTTCTAAGAATTACAACTGTCAGATGAATTTAACTTTTCACCAAATTGCTTTCCGAATTCAATAAGTCGTTTAATATCTGTAGAATTTGATTTGAATTTAATTGATATTCCATCAAACGGAACCTCTAATTTGAGACTTTTCAAAGCACTATCAATAATTTTTACACCTTCTCCACTCCATCCGTATGATCCAAATGATGCTGCAAGTTTTCCATTATCCCTAATCGGATTAATAAGTGCAAACATCTTATATGTGGGTAGCAGAATGTTTTGATTAATTGTAGGAGAACCGATAATCAATGCATTACATAAAGTTAATTTTGAGTCAATTTCACCCATTTCCATCTCTTCGATATCTGCAATCTCTATTTCAGCATCTGAAACTTCCTGTATTCCTATGGCAATTTGTTCAGCCATTTCTCTTGTAAAACCATAAGCGGATACATAAGCAATAAGAACGCGTTTTTTTGACGATTGTGAAGATGCAAGATAATTTTTTGCCAATTCTTCAGACCAGTTTACATATTTTTTCCAGTCATTCTGTAGAATCGGTCCATGTCCCGGACAGATTGCAGAAATCTCAAGATTTTTGATTTTTTCAATTGCCTTAAGCATAAACTTACTGAAAGGCTTAAGTATGACGTCAAAATAATATTTGAACGATTCATCATAATTTCCAACTTTATCATCAAACATTTCTTCATGACAAAAATGAGCACCGAAAGAATCACATGTAAAAAGCAATTTGTCTTCAACAAGATATGCGTAGGTTGAATCAGGCCAGTGAAGATTAGGTGCAGAAATAAACCTTAATGTTTTGTTTCCAAGATCAAGTTCGTCGCCGTCTTTTACCTGAATACTTTCAAACGGTTTTTCAATCATATCCTTTAGATAACGGATAGCATTTCCGCTACCTACAACTTTTGCCTTTGGGGCTATTTTTAAAAGATGTTTCAGGTTTCCGCTATGATCTGGCTCTGTATGATTCAGAATAATGTATTCAATATCTGCCGGATTTGTTATTTGAATGATTTTTTGAAGGTACTCATCTTTAAATTTCTCTTTTGATGTTTCTATTATTGCCTTTTTTTCAGAATTAATAAAGTATGAATTATAAGTAGTGCCAAATTCGGTATTCATGACAATATCAAATTTTCTGATATCATAATCCAGTATTCCAATCCATTTCACGTCTTTTGTAACATCCAGTATCTGATCATTTTTCATATCTGCAATAATTTAATGATAAAATTATATTTACGCGATAAAATTAAAAATATTATATTTAACATTGAAACAAAAAGGTGATAATACAGGTCAAATTTGATGAAAAGTTAAAAACTTATGGTGACTGTCTGGATAATACTTGTAATAATTATTTCAATATATTGTTGTCTGATCCTGTATTTTCTTGTCGGTTGGTTAAGGATTCCGGAATTCAATAAAAATTTAAAGCACCCCGGGTTTTTGATTTCTATAATTATTCCGATTAGAAATGAAAGGGAAAATATCGATAACCTTACAAATTCATTAAAATCTCAATCAATTGACCAGAATTCAATTGAAGTGATTTTCACAGATGATCATTCATCTGATGATTCTGCAGAAAAAATTCTCAATCAGATTATTGACTACAAAAATTATAAATTAATATGTCTTGTAGATGAACATGGAAAAAAGCAGGCAATCCGCAAGGCGATAGAAGTTGCAACAGGCGAACTGATTGTGACTGTCGATGCTGATTGCAGTTTTGGAAAAAACTGGTTGAGTTCAATTGCTGCATTTTATTCAGAAAATAATGCTTGCATGATATCTGGACCTGTTTGTATGAATCAGTCAGGACTTTTCAGTAGTTTCCAGTCTCTTGATTTTTTAAGCCTTGTTTCTGTTGGTGCTGGAGCAATTGGTAACAAAACTCCTATAATGTGTAACGGGGCGAATCTTATTTTTAAAAAATCTGCTTATATCGAAGCTGTAAAAGATTTTAACGATCTTTATATCTCTGGGGATGATGTATTTCTTTTGAATCAAATAAATAAACAATATCCGGAATCAGTTTATTTTCTTAAATCATTTGATGCAATCGTATATACTAATCCCGAAAGGACTTTAAAATCATTTGTAAACCAACGACTTCGATGGGTTTCGAAAACTTCAGGAGTAAAAAACACTTTGAATCTATTTACTGCTGTGATTGTTTTGTTTGCAAATCTAATAATTTTTTTAAGTCTTATTGTTTTGATAACCAGGCCTGATTTGTATTCTTTTTTATTGTTTGCAATCATAACAAAGTCAATTTTTGATATTGTTTTTTTAATTTTTCCTTCGGCATTTTTTAAAAATATGAAATTGATTACAATGATAATCCCTATGCAGGTTTTTTATAGCTTTTACATAAGCATTGTTGGAATTTTTGGAAATTTTATCAGTTTTAGCTGGAAAGAAAGAAGATCGGGAAGGAAATTAAGGAATTAAGGAATGAAGGAATGAAGGAATGAAGGAATGAAGGAATGAAGGAATGAAGGAATGATGGAATGAAGGAAT
>JBDRPR010000513.1:0-5165 GCA_043826845.1 Bacteroidota bacterium | reverse complement strand
AAAACTTGATGAAACCTATCGTAAATTATGGGACAAAAAGGCTGCCTATCTGGCAAAAGAAAATGAATCATCTCAGGATATCTTTGATCGTGCAGGAATTTATGCTGAATTTGGTAAAATTATCTGCATTTCTTCTGGTATTATTTTTAGTAATATAGAAGGAACAAGATGTTTCAAGATAAAATCATTTTATAATACAGATGAAAAGAAGCTATTACAGGATTTTTTTGAAATGCTGAATAAATTTGATAATAACGAAAGTAAATTGCTTTGTGCCCATAATGGGAAAGAATTCGATTTCCCTTATATTGCACGCAGAGCCTTGATAAACGGCCTCAGGCTTCCCCTTTTACTTGATATTTCAGGCAAAAAACCTTGGGAAATAAAGCATCTTGATACAATGGAATTATGGAAATTCGGGGATTATAAGAATTACACTTCTTTGGAATTATTAGCAAAAATTTTTAATATACCTACTCCAAAAGATGATATAAGTGGAGCTGATGTTGCCAAGGTTTATTATTCTGAAAAAAATATTGACAGGATTGTTAAATACTGCGAAAAGGACGTTTTGGCTATCGCTCAGCTATTTTTAAAATACAAATGTGAGGACTTGATTACTGAAGATCATGTTGAGAGAATTTCTTGAACATTGAATCTTTTTTAAACTATATATATGATGATAGAATTTTGGGATGATAGATACTCACAAGTCTCATATATTTACGGTGAATCTCCAAATTTATTTTTTAAGTCATTTATTGATGATGAAAAGCCAGGAAAAATTCTCCTTCCGGCAGAAGGTGAGGGTAGAAATGCTGTCTATGCTGCAACAAAAGGTTGGGAAGTATATGCATTCGATCAGAGTGCTATAGCAAGAGAAAAAGCTCTGAAGCTTGCAAAAAAGAACAATACTCAAATTAATTATACTAAATCAGATGCTTTTAAATTCGATTATCAGAAACGAAAGTACTCAGCAGTGGGAATATTACATTTTCACATTCCTCTTTCATACAGAAGACCATTTTTTAATCAGATAATAGATTGTTTGATTCCGTCTGGAAAAATTGTTATCGAAGTGTTTTCAACAATTATATATCCGGATGTGATATGTGGCCCGCAGTTGTTAGAGTTGCGATATGAAAAAGAAGAACTTGAAGAATATTTTAATAAATTAAATATCATTTTCTCCGATCAGCTTGATATTGTGCTGAATGAAGATGATTTTCATAAAGGTAAAGTAAATGTGATTAGAATGATTGTAATGAATTAAGCTATTATCAATATCTATCTTTGAATTTTTTCATCATCTTTAATAAAAAAAACTACCTGAAATACAGGTAGCTTTTTAATATAATGTATTAAAGGTATTAATCTGGATTTTCAGTAGATTCAGATACTAATTGATTAAGAGTTTTAACCTGTTTGGTCAGTTCAACTCTGCATTTTGAAAATTCACCAACACTAACACCGGTAAATGCAAAATAATCACCATATTGATCTTTACAATTGTATAATGCAACTGTTTCAGGGGTAAATTCCCAAATCATAAGATTTGGATTTTCATCAGATATAATAATTTTTACATCTCTGAATTTATGATAAACAACAGCATCGAGCATATCTCCAACAATTCCACCAACATCAATTCCCATATATCCAAGAATTGAAGTAAATGTGTCAAATCCGGGGAATTTTAATTTCATTTCAATTGTGTATTTGTCAACAACTTCATTTTTATCAATAAACCATTCTCCTTCAGTCAGAGATAAATCAGCATAACTGAATACTTCATCCATTTTACTGACAATGTTGATAAATTTGCTTTTTCCATAAACAATGTACATAAATAATGGGCCACAAGTAGAATTTACTGAATTCTTATCATCCATGTGAACAAATGCAGGAAAGAAGCTGGTAACTTTATCAGTAATTAAACTGTCGTCTTCGTCATAAACAGCTTCAACTTTCCATACACCCTGCATCAACTCATTAGTTGGAGTTGGCTCTGGTTCTTTTTCGCAAGAAGTTAATAATAAAGAAGCTCCTGCAAAAATAAAAAAAGTTCTGGTAAAAAAGTGTTTCATTTTCATAGTATGTTTTGTTTAAATTAGATTTTTTTTCAACAAATATAATGCAAAAATAAATAGAGTCAATAATTTTTAAATAATTTATTAATAATTTTATCTTGCCAGTTTTAATGTATTTTCTAAATAAGCTGATAAACGGGAAAATATTTCTTCTTTACTTCCCATACCGTCAACAGAATAAACTTTATTAAGTTTTCTGTAATAATTGGCTACGGGTACCGTAATATTTTCATATTCTTCAAGACGATGTACAACAGATTCAATAGTTGAATCATAAATACGTTTATTGTTGGTTTTTGCCCTCGATGATAGTCTTTTAAGTAATTCCAGAACAGGAACTTCAATTTCTAGCATGCATGAAATAGAACTGTTCAATTTCATCAACAATCCTTCAAGAATGTATGCCTGAACCATAGTTCTGGGAAATCCGTTAAACAAAAATCCTCTGGCTTTTGGATGCTCCTTGATTTTTTTCTCAATCAGCCTGATAACAACTTCATCCGGTACAATAGTCCCTTTTAAATAATGTGATTTTGCCATTTTACCGAATTCGGTTTTGTTTTCAATTTCTTCTTTAAGCATTTCACCGGTAGAAATATAAACCAGACTGAATTGTTTTGCCAGCATTTTTGCTTGTGTTCCTTTTCCTGCTCCAGGATGCCCAAACATGACTACATTAAAAAGAACTTTTTTAAGAGTCTGTTCAATCGAATTATTTAACCGATCGTAAACTGTCTTTATAGAACCAGTCCCATCAATAGGTACGAAGATGTTTTTATCTTTATAGAATTGAGATACCGGCAGTGTTTTTTCCCTGTATTCTTTTAGACGATATTGAATTACTTCCAGATTGTCATCACTTCTTCCTGATGTCTTTGCTCTGTTTAACAATCTTTTTATTGCTTCATCTTCAGGTATCTCAAGGCAAAGCATGCATGCAAGTTCAGTATTTAATTTAAGCAAAAGTCCTTCAAGAATATATGCCTGAACATAAGTACGTGGAAAGCCGTCAAATAAAAATCCATTTACTTCGGTATTGGTCTTTATTCGCTTTTCGATAATCTGAACGATGATTTCATCTGAAACCAAACCCCCTTTATCAATGATCTCTTTTGCTGCTAAACCAAGTGGAGATTTTTCCAGAATTTCAGATCTGAGAATATCTCCTGTGGCGATATATGCAAGATTATGATCTTTAATAAGTTTCTCCGATTGAGTTCCTTTGCCGGCACCTGGCATTCCAAATAATGCTACATTTAACATAGTGATTATTTTTTAATACTTTGTTATAAGTAATTATTACAATAAGGTTACGTTTTATGCAATAAATTTATTGACAAATTGTAGTGTATTATTAAATAGTCTGACAGGATGAAGTTGTACTTAATTATATTGATAGAAAAAATCAATTAAAAAATTGGCATATTTTATGTTGCACTGAATTTCTCAAAAATCAAACTTAATTCTTTCAATTTAATATAAATATAATGAAATCTTTTTATCTGACTTTTTTTTGCACATTGATTATTTTATCCTCTCAATCTCAGAATATCCGGAGAATTGCTGTTTATGACAATAATAGTAGTTCATCCAGCGGAATTATTGGGTTTTCAGATACAACGATATTTGAGTACAGTTGGTATTATTCAGCATGGTTGGATTTTCCAAACACCGGACTTGTAAGGAAAAATGGAATCCCTCAGATTGATGAAATATGCAGTTTTGACAGTGGAAGTGGAAATCCCAGCGGAATTTATGTTGTATCAGATACTACAGTATTTGTATATAATTATTATGTTGCAGAATGGCTTCCTTTGTCAAACAATGGTTTAGTAAGAATTAATGACACTGTGCAGATATCTGATATTTCAGCCTATCTTGAGACATCAACCAGTACTGAGAGGATTTTTGTAATTTCAGATACAGCAGTTTTCAGATATGATTGGTATATGCAAACATGGTATCCTTTGTCAAATTCTGGACTATCCGCCAAATCAGAAATGGAAAATGCCACTTTTGAAAATTTGTTGAAGAATTACCCTAATCCATTTTCCGGTTCAACAACTATTTCCTATAGTTTACCGGAAGAATATATTGGAAATGTAAGACTGGCATTATTTTCAAATGACGGTAGATTTATTAAAGAACTAATAAATGAAGTACAAAATGGAGGAGAGCATCATTTGAGTTTGTCAGGAAATGATTTTGTACCCGGTACATATTTTTACGAGCTACTAGGTGATAATTTTAGTCATGTTAAGAGAATGATTGTTATTGAATAGAAGAAATTATTATCTTTATCGTGTAAATAAATAATGAAAATTTAAAATGAAATTAGATTTAATGCGAATGAGGAAATCAAATTTGTATTCTTGTATAATGCTGATTTCTATTATTTTTCTGACCTCTTGTGGAAAAACTGATCTTGATAAAGAAAGAGAATCTATGTTGCAGGGAAAATGGGTTACAACAGGCTTAAGTTTTTCAATTGTAACTGATACGGTATATTTTGTATTTTCAGCAGACAATAAAGGATATACTGAAGTTGGAAACATGATTGATGAATTTTCATGGGAAATAGTTAGAAATACATTAAAGACCTATTATAAAAAGGCTCCTGATTATCCAGTTGGTTACGATAAGTATAATAGTCAGGGAGTGTATTCGGTAAAAGAATTTGAGTTGGATAAAATAAAATTGGAGCAGCATCTTTATAACGGACTATATACTTCTTTTACCTGTGTCAGGATAGAATGAATTGTTGTCAAATAGTACAGTTTCAAAGGCATAAAGCAATCTGACTTTTCTTAATATAATTACGAACGTAGGGAATCAAACTTTTTCTTTAATTAAAAACAACAACAAAGTTGAAGAAACTTTTCCTGACTTCGTCAATGCGCCCCCCAAATTAAAAATCGAATAATTGGGCTAATTGTTTTTGTTTATCAGTTAAGAGTAAAACTTTTTCCGTGACGAAGTCAGGAAAAATACTTGAAAAATTACAGGAATCTTCTAATTTCAAACCAAATCCTTCGAAAGCTGACAGAAATATTTTTGACAGGATGAAAGAAATGT
>JBDRPR010000512.1:0-2806 GCA_043826845.1 Bacteroidota bacterium | reverse complement strand
TTCCTTACAAGCATGACAAGGGAAATAATAAAGGACATTGAAGATATAAGAGGAGACATAAGGCTTGGATGCAGAACTCTACCAATTGTAATCGGAGTATATCCTGCCAAAATTATAGCTTTGGTTTTTACATTTTTAACAATTATCTCAATAATATTTGCATATTTCTTTTATATTTCTAGCCTTAATTTTATTGGAAATGATAAAATAAGTATTTACTATATTTTTATGCTGATTATAATTTTACTTTTTTCTGTAATAATGATTATAAAAGCATCAAAAACTCATCATTATAAAAGGATCAGCCTTATAATTAAGGTAATAATGTTTTTAGGCATTGCATATTCTGCAATATTTTACTTCCTGATAAATAATAATTTAGACTTTTTGATGAATGCTTAATGAAAAACTGAAAAACAAAGAGCTCATTCTGGCATCAGGATCACCAAGAAGACAACACTTACTAATGGAAATCGGAGTGGATTTCACCGTTGAATTAAAAGATGACATACTGGAAACTTATCCGTCAAACTTAAAAAACGAACAAATTGCTATATATCTGGCAGAAATTAAAGCCGATGCTTATACTGATATTATTGGTGAAAACACAATCCTGATAACTGCTGATACAATTGTTTTATTAAATGACAATGTTATTAATAAACCTGCTGACTATAATGATGCAGTAATAATGCTGCAGAAACTTTCTGGAGTAATGCATACTGTTATCACTGGTGTGTGCATAAGGTCGAAAAATAAAACGAAGACATTTTTTGCTGAAACAAATGTGTTTTTTAAGCAACTATCTGATGAAGAAATAACCTTTTATATTGATAATTATAGACCCTATGACAAAGCCGGAGCATATGGAATTCAGGAATGGATCGGATATATTGCCATTGAACGCATTGAAGGGTCGTTTTATAATGTAATGGGACTGCCTGTTCAAAAACTTTATAATGAATTATTAACATTTATAGAAGATTGATTATGAAATTATTAAGCTTAACGATTGTGTTTCTGATCTGGAGTTGCAGCTTTTTTTCCCAGAACATGCAACGGGATGGGATGGAATGTATAAACAGCGAGAATCTGATTGAAACCGTAACTTACCTGTCTTCCAAAAAACTTGCCGGCAGATTGCCCGGAACTGAAGGATATAATATTGCTGCCTGCTATATGGCAGAACAATTTAATTCTATCGGATTAAAACCTATAGGAGATTCTGCATATTTTCAGTTTTTTCAAATAGAAACCAACCAGATAAAATCACCCTGCTATATTGCAAAAGGTAATAAAATATACAAACTGGGTGAAGACTTTGTTTGCAGGGGTTTTACTGGATCAGGGCAGTTTAAGAAAGAAGTGGTTTTCTGCGGATATGGTCAAAAACTAAAGGGGTATAATGATTACGAAAACATTGATGTCAAAGATAAAATTGTTATGATCTTCAAGAAAAATCCCGACTGGAAGGTTGACAGCACCGGATGGAAAATTGAGAATATCAGGGACAAAGTAAACCTTGCATATGAAAATGGGGCTGTCGGTGTTCTGTTTGTTTCAAAGCCCAACGACAAAAAACCACAACCCATCATAGGAAGTGTAATGGAAGGAGAAGGAAAACAAAGAGAAAATTTTCCACAGGTTCATATTGATATTGATGTTGCTGATAGTTTTTTGGAAAAATCAGGCTATTCTCTCAAATATCTGCAAACAAAAATTGATTCGGTTAAAAAACCTTATTCTCTTAAAACAGAAGAAATCTGTGAAATGAATATCAACGCTTTTTATACTGAAAAAGCTAGAACAATGAACATAATCGGGATGATTGAAGGTAGTGATGAAAAACTGAAAAATGAATATGTTTTGATTTCTGCACATCTTGATCATGTAGGAGAACAGGGAGGAGAAATCTATTTTCCAGGAGCAAATGATAATGCATCAGGCTCTGCCGCAGTTATGGAAATAGCAAGGTCTTTTATTAAAAATAATATAAAGCCAAAAAGATCCATTCTTTTTATTCTTTTTGCCTGCGAAGAGCATGGACTTGACGGATCAGAATATTGTGTGAACCATCTTCCTGCTTCAATAGACAAAATTATTTCCCTGATGAACATGGATTGTATTGCCTATGGCGATAGCATTATGCTGGGAAGCGGTAAATCCAGTCCAAATCTTTGGAATATGGCCAAAGATCTCGATAAAAAATATATAAATCTTGCAGTAAATAACACATGGGCAGGCGGTGGAGCTGATGCCACTCCCTTTCACAAAAAAGGTATTCCCACACTTTATTTTGTTACAACCAATAGTTATGATCATTTGCATTTGCCAAGCGATACTCCTGAAACACTGAATCTTCCTCTGTACGAAAAAATCACTCGATTGGCATTTCTTTGTTTGTATGAAGTTTCTATGGGAAATTACCAGAGGGAGGAATTGATGAAATAAAAGAAATGGATCATGAAAATCTACATCCTTCTTTTATTATATTTTTCTCCTTTTATTAAAAAAAGTCCACCCATAATTGCCGGAACAGCAATATTAACAAACCACAGTAGCATAGATGCAGCAAAAGCTAAGGTGTATTTTTCGGTAAAAAACTGGCTAAAAAAGATAATTACTGAACCGCGAATCCCGAATTCAAACAAAGTTATCGAAGGAATTAATGTTGAAACAAAATATGTGGCTGAAATAATTAAAACAGACAATTTAAACGATAAACCAACATCGAAAAAAACTAACAATAAAAAAAACTGCATAACAAAAACCAGATACCTCATCGCACTCATAAGCATAACAAGGA